>JBJSXS010000438.1:0-3215 GCA_046086545.1 Gemmata sp. | reverse complement strand
TTCGACGTCCGCGACCTCGCGCAGGTAGACCATCTGCCCGGCCGGGCCGGACTTCACGATGACGTTCTTGAACTCCTCCGGGTCGCTCAGGCGCCCGAGCGTGGTGACCGTGTACTGGAACCGCTGGCCGGACGGGTTGGGCGACTGCCCCACTTGCCCGGCGGCGACCTGCACGTTCTGGCGCCGCAGCGCCGCGAGCACGTCCTCGGTGGTGAGCTTGCGCGCCGCGAGCTTGTCCGGGTTGAGCCACACCCGCATCGAATACGAGCCGACCCCGCGCACCAGCACGTCGCCGACGCCCGGCACGCGGCTCAGGTCGTCGCGCAGTTTCAGGGTCGCGTAGTTCGAGAGGAACAGGCCGTCGTAGGCGCCCGGCAGCGTCTCGACTCGGCCGACGTCGGAGAGCGGCACCCGCTGGTGTCCCGCGGGCGCCAGGGCCAGCGCGCTGAGTTTGTCCGCACCGGCGGGCCCGTTGTCCGCGAACTGGTCGGGGGCTAGAAGGCGGAAATGGGTCAGCGCCGCGCCGGTCGGCGGCTGCTGTAGAGCCCCGCCCACGAGCGCGTGCCCGGCGACCTCCGCGACGTGAGCGGGGAACGGTTCCGCCCCGACCCCGGCCGCGCGGACCGCGGCGACGACCTGCTCGACAGTGACTCCCGTGTCCCGAATCGCCGCGGGGTCGAGCGTCAGCTGGAACCGGTCCTTCGGCGGCGGCGCGGTCAGCGAGATCGCGAGGATGATGGCCGACGACTGTTTGCGGACCGTCACCCCCTGTCGCCGCACCTCCTCGGGCAGCTGCGGCTCGGCAACGCTCAACCGGTTCTGCACCAGCACCTGCGCTGCGTCCAGGTTGGTGCCGATCTCGAACGTGATGGTGAGCCCGTATGAGCCGTCGGCGGAGCTGGTGGAGGACATGTACATCATGTTCTCCACGCCGTTTATTTGCTGCTCGATCGGAGCGGCGACGGTTTCGGTCACCACCTTCGCGTTCGCGCCTGGGTAGTTCGCGCTCACTTGCACCGTTGGCGGGGTGATCGGCGGGTACCGCTCGACCGGCAGCCGGTAAAGCGAGACCGCGCCGAACAGCAAGGTGATGATGGCCAAGACGTTGGCGAACACCGGGCGGTCGATGAAGAAGCGTGAGATCATTCGGGAACCGGGTGGAAGGGCGGGGCGGGACCGACTGGCGCTTGCCCCCGGGAGGCGAGCGCGAAATGCGGCGCGCTACTTTTTCGGCTCGCCGGGCGGGTTCATCACCCATAATTCAGGGGCGACTGTCGCGCCCGGCCGGGCCAGTTGCAAGCCTTCGAGTATCACGCGGTCGTCTGGGCTCAGCCCGGCCGTGATGGCGACGACGGACTTGACGGTGCGGCGGGTGGGCGCCGGTGGCTTACCCTCCTCGGGCGCGGGAGCAGGGTTCGGGTTCACGGCGACCCAACTGGGCGGGGCTTTGCCCGCCTCCGGCGCCGGCGCCTTCCACACCGTCGGTCCGACGGTGACGACCCGCTTCTGCACCGCGTTTTCCGCGTTCACCACGTACAGGAACCGCCCCTCCTGTCCGCTCAGGAGGCAGTCCTCGGGGATCACCGGCTGCGGCACCGGGTCGGACTTGGGCACGCGCACCCGAGCGAACATGCCGGGGTACAGGAGCCGCACCTTGTTGGCTAACAGTGGGTTGTCCACCCGCCCGCGCACGCGGATGGTGCCGGTCGAGCTTTCGACCCGGTTCTCGCGGAAGTCGAACACCCCCGGGTGCGGGTAGCCGACCTCGTCTCCGACCGCCACCTCGATGCCGACCTCCTGCTCGTTTGACGTCGGCAGCAGGTTCTTCAGGATCGCCTTCTGGGCCGCGAGGAAGTCCGATTCGGGCGCGTCGTACTCGACGTACAGCTTGTCCATCCGAACGATCGTGGTGAGCAGCGTCGTGTCCGCCTGCACGAGGTTGCCGCGGTCCACACGGGTGCGGCTGGTGCGTCCGGCGATGCGGGCCTTGATGTCGGTGTAACTGAGGATCAGGTTGGCCGAGTGCAGCGCCTCCTTCGCGACGTCGCGGGCGGCCAGCGCGGCCTTCAGTTCTGCCTCGCGCACGCCGAGTGTTGCTTTCGCGAGGTCGAGGTCGGCGTCCGAGGCCGAGCCGATTTTCTTCAGCCCGCTGACGCGCACCAGATCGGCCTTCGACTGCTCGATCTGGGCCTCCCACGTCTTCAGTGCGGCGTCGGCTTTCGCGACCTCGGCTTCGGCCTTGCGGACCGCGGTGTTGTACTCGCGTTTGTCGATGGTGTAGAGCGGCGCGTCCTCGGGCACCTCGGCGCCCTCCTTGAACAACACCTCGGTGAGGAACCCACGAATCTTGGACCGGACCTCTACGGACTCGATGGGTTCGAGGTAGCCGTTGTAGGTCCAATAGTCCCGCACGAGCGCGCTGGCGGGGCGGATCACCGTGACGCGCGGCGGGGGCGGGGGCGGGGGCGCGGACTTCGGCGCGCGGCACCCGGCGAGCGCCCCCGCGGCAGCTAGCACCGCGACCCCTGTCCAGAGTCGGATCATCGTAAATCCTCGGCGTGAGCCGGAACTGAATGCAGCAGGCGCGCCTGGCGATGCTGAACGTACCCCTGCCATCTCACAGCTTACGTGCGGACGGTTGGTCTGTCGGCCCACGCTCAGTCCTTCGCCTTTCCCCCGCCCCAGAGGGGCGCGACGTTGCCTTTGTTCCACGTGTCCCAGGCGCCTTGCAGCTCTTTCACCTTTTCGGGTTGCTTCGCCGCCAGGTCGGACTTCTCGCCGATGTCGTTCGCCAGGTTGTACAGCTTCGTATCGGAGGTGCCTTTCCCGCTCTCAGCGGCAAGGTCGTACTTCACGAGCTTCCAGTCGCCCTTCCGGATCGCCATCTGTGTTCCGAACCGCCAATACAGTGCGTCGTGGGGCGGTTCCTTTGACTGACCGGTGAGGTGCGGGAGCAGGTTCACCCCGTCGAGCTTCCAGTCGACCTTGGGTCCGATGCCCGTGGCGGCGAACACCGTGGGCGCGATGTCAAGCTGAATGACCGGGTGCTCGTAGACTTTGTTAGCGGGAATTTGTGCGGGCCATCTGGCGAAGAACGGCACCCGCACGCCGCCTTCGAGTGTGGTCCGCTTCGACCCGCGGAGCGGGGCGTTGATCGACCCGTTGAGCGTGGTGCCCTGCATGGTGGGGCCGCCGTTGTCGCTGAAGAAGAAGAC
>JBJSXS010000437.1:0-3203 GCA_046086545.1 Gemmata sp. | reverse complement strand
TTCTCTAGCAGCTCGCACGCGTACCGGGCGTACTCCTCGAAAGACCGGCGGTAGACTGCGAGGAACCGCAGCCCCTCCGCTTCGCCGTGCCGGGCGCCCAGCTCCCAGCAGTCGATCACCGCCACGAACCGATCCGGGGCGTCGTCGCCCACGTTCCGCCGCACCAGCGCCCCGTAGGTCGGGTTCTCGGGGTCGTCGAACCGGAACCGCAGGGTGGCGAACACCGGGTCTTTTTTCGCCCTGGCGTACTGCTGGGTGATGCGGTCGAAGTCGGCGTCCGACCGGACCTCCTCGAACACCATCTGGAGCCGCCGGGTCACGAGGGCTTCGAGTTGCCCGACCCCGGTGACGCCGCCGGCCTCGGCCACCCAGCGGTCGATCCGGGTCCGGCAGTGGGCCAGCACCGCCTCGACCGGGTTGGTGGCACCACCCAGGCCCAGGTCGGCGGCGAGGTCGGCGACCTCGGCGGCGTGTTCCAGCCGGCTCATGCGTCCTCCAGGAACTCCTTCACGCCCTCGTAAAACTTCCGCCAGTCCACCGCTTCCAGGCCGTCCTTCCTTTTGGCGCTGCGGTGGGCGACGATCTGCTTCTGCATGTCCAGCAGCATGAGCGTCTGCCGCAGGGTGATCCCTTCCTCGGCGGCGAACTTCGCCAGGGACGCCGGGATCGCCACCTGGGTCGGCTGCTCCTCGCTCGCCTTGCCGGTCATCAGGTAGTCGAGCGACAGGCTCAGGGCACGGGCGATGTCGAGCAGGTTGTCGGCGCTGACGCTCCGCTTGTCGTTCTCCAGGTCCGACAGGAACCCTTTGGAAATCCCGGCCTTCTGGCACAGTTGGTCCTGCGTCCAGCCGAGTTCCAGTCGCCGCCGCTTGATCCGCTCGCCGACACCAGACATCGTGGGGTATCCCGCCGTGGCGTGTCCGAAGGGGGCGTCTTTTTTTTTCATGACCCCGCCGCGCGGCAGGCGCTGCTCGTCCGGTCCGATCACCGCTCCCTCAATCGCCGAGCAGGGCGCACAGGTCGTCTTCGGCTCGTCTTGCATAACGATCCTTAAAGTTGTGTGTGTGGCACCGGACTAGCCCGGCACCTTCTCTAGCAGCTCGCACGCGTACCGGGCGTACTCCTCGAAAGACCGGCGGTAGACTGCGAGGAACCGCAGCCCCTCCGCTTCGCCGTGCCGGGCGCCCAGCTCCCAGCAGTCGAGCAGCAGCCGGCGCGCGGCCGGGCTGCCGTACTCCTCCAGCACCTGCTCGATGGCTCGCTCAAGCTCGGGCACGGGCTACTCGCATGTAAGCCGCCCCCGGCGCGCGTGACCGCCACGCGCGCCGAAGACACAGCGTTCAGAACGAGTCGGTGTTCGCCGCCGGTGCCGGCGCGTTCTCGGCTGCCGGCGCCGCGTTCTTCTTCGGGGTCGGCTTCGCGCCGCCGATCTCTCGGGACGCGCGCACGTGTTCCGCCAGCGGCGAGCCGTACAGGTAGGGGCATCACTCGGGGATCGGGGTGCCCGCCTGGAACTCGTCCAGCCGCACCGCCACCGGCGCGTACCCGGCCGGGGGCAAAGACTTCAGGAACGCCGCCGGCACCGCCGCGACCCCGTCCACCTTCGGATAGCCGTTCTTCTCCACCACGTTGAGCATGCAGGGCTTGCCCAACTCGCTCGTTGGGTCGAAGGTCGCGCCGTCCTGAATCGGCTTGCCGGTCCGTGCCTCGATCCACCGCCGCAGCTTCGCTTTTTCGTTGAGGCTCAGGGTCAGGTCGATCCCGATGACGTGGTTCTTGTCGGTGCCGGCCACCTTCTCGCCCACCAGCTCCCACACGAAAAACGCGCGGTGCTGCCACTTCTGCTTCTGCGGGTCGAAGTCGTCCAACTGGTGCCCCAGGTCGAAAATCCCCACCAGCACCGCCAGGTGGTTCCCCGCCGGCGCCTTCACGGCCCCGCCCCCGCCGCCCTTGCTCGCCGTCATCGTCCAGCTCATCACAAGCCTCCACACAGACTCACAGGTGCGGCCCACAGGAAGCCGCCGACCGGGCGCCGCAGGTCCCGGCCGGGGTGTACGGTCACTCCCAACCGGAGACGCAGTTGCACCCGCGGCAGTCGGGGAGGATTTTGGACAGCACGTCGTACACCACGTCGTAAGCCTCGGGGCCGCACAGGTCGGGGTTCGACTTGTCCTTGCGGAGCCACCCCACGAACGCGGTCACGTGATCCTTGACGCCGTGCCCGGAGTACCCGTACCACGCTGCCGCGGCGCAGAACGGGCGCCCGTCTTCCAGCTCGACCGACCCGGCGGCACGCGCCCCGTCCAGTAGTCGTGGCTCCAACGTCGCCATTCGCGCGAACTCGGGGTTGCAGAGGGCGACCGCGACGGCGATGTCAGCCGACATGCGGAACCACTCGCCGCGCACGTGGTCGGCCACGAACCGGCGGTGCATCGCGTGCTCCTCACGGGCGCCGCCGGCGCCGACCGCGAGCAGCTCGAACTCGTGCGGGCTGCCGGTCTGGAGTGACTTCATGCGCTCGGTCGGGTCTTTGGCCGAACCGATCTTGATGAGGTTGGTGCCCTTCTGCCGGATGAAGTAGACAGCCATCGGCCAGCCCCTCCGGTTCCGAGTTCCCGAGTTCCCGCACATAGGAATTCCGTGGGTCCGGAACTCGGGAACTCCTTGTTTTTCAAGCGTTTCGCGAGTTCCGGCCGCTTCAGCCCCGGAACTCAACCGGACAAGCTTGTCCGGTTTAAGAGGCGAGCGGTATCCGCCACCACTTCTTGCCGTTCTCGACCACCTCTTCCAGCCCCAGAAGGGCCATCGCCGCGTACGCGGTGCTGGAGCCGTGCCCCTTGCTCTCGGCGAGCTTGATGGCGTCGCCGACGCGGATGGCGGTCTGCTCGACCCGCGGCCGGAGCACGTCCGCGAACTCCTGAACGGCGGTGCTCGCCTTCTTGCCCGACGCGCCGACGCCCCCGCCGTCTTGGTCCTCGGGGGGCGGCGGCGGCTTGTCGTCGTACTCGTTGCCGGTGCCGCCCATCGTCACACCCAGGGCAGGCGGCTTCATGCTGTTCGACTTGGTGATTTCGAGCCGCCGCCGGGTGCTGTCCTTGTTGCCGTCCCCGTTCATGCGGATGCAGGTGCGCACCTTCTCGAGCGCCCGCCGGCCGAGCACCTTTCCGTTGGCGTTCAGGTGGGTCAGCGCCATCACCGCCGTG
>JBJSXS010000436.1:0-3341 GCA_046086545.1 Gemmata sp. | reverse complement strand
CTCGCGCGCGTCGCGGCGCTGTGCGCCGCGACCGGCGCCGGGCTGGTCAGCGCGAGCACCACCGAGCCGACGCTGGAGCGCGTGTTCCTGCACCTGACCGGCCGCGGCTTGAGGGATTAGTCTTGGCAATCACCACGCTCGCCGCGAAGGACCTGCGCCTCCTGCTCCGCGACCCGCGGAGCGCGGTCATCCTGCTCGTCACGCCCCTCGTGCTGATTCTGGTGCTGGGCCTCGCGTTGGGGGAGGGCTTCGGCGAGAAGCCGGACGAGCGGCTCCGCATCTCGATAGTGAACCTCGACCGCGGGCTGCCCCCGGGCGCGAGGTTCCCGGAGAAGCCGTGGTCTGAGGTCGTCATCGACGACATGAGCGCGACGCAGGACATCCGGCTCGAACTCATCCGGGACCGGGCCGAAGCGGAGCGCCTGATCGCGAAGAACCGGCGCGCCGCGGTGATCGTGTTCGAGGAGGACTTCAGCGCGCGGACGCACCGGTGCTCGTTCCTCAGTCAGGCGGACGCGGTGAAGCCGTTCGGCCCCAACGGGGTGCAGCTCGACCGGCTCGGCGCGCGCCTGCTCACCGACCGCACGCAGCCGGTGTCGGCGTCCATCATCGAGCAGGTGACCCAGGTCACGCTCCTGCGGGTCGTCATCCCGTGGATGATCGGCAAGGCGTTCGCGCGGGTCGGCGACGACCAGTTCATGGAGCTGGTCGCGGAGCGCCTTGCCAAACAGAAGCCGACCGCGCCGGAGGTGCTCCGGGAACTCGACCCCACCGTGCAGAAGCTGCTCGTCGCGCTGACCGAGCACCCCGAGTTCCAGGCGCTCTTGCTCAAGGAGTTCAGCGGGACGAGCAACTTCGTGAAGGCCGGGCAGGACGCGCTCAGCATCGCGGCCCGCAAGACCGAGTTCCAGCGGGCGGTCCACAAAGCGTTCGAGAACCCGAAACTCCTCAGCGCGATGGGCAAAGAGGTGTCGCTCGGCGAGGTGCTGACGCCGGCCGTGCGCGACAAGGTGGGCCCGACGGTGAAGGCCGGTGTGGGCGACCTGTTCTCCAACTACAACTTCGAGTCCACGCGCTGGACCGACCTCGTGAAGACCGACGCGCGCGAGGCGAGCACCGCGAACCGCGCGGAGTACATCGACAAGAGCAAGTTCCGCTACCAGATTCTGGTGCCGTCGCACACGGTGATGTTCAGCTTCTTCCTGGTGCTGAGCGTGGGCTGGCTGTTCGTGGCGGAGCGCAAGCACGGCACGCTGGCGCGGCTCCGCGCGGCGCCGCTCACGCGCGGCCAGATTCTCATGGGCAAGTTGCTCCCGTGCCTCGCGGTGTCGCTCGCGCAGGGGCTGTTCCTGCTCGCGGCCGGGCGCGTCATCTTCGGCATGACGTGGGGGGCGCGCCCCGAGTTGCTGCTCCCCGTTGTAGCGTCCACCTCACTGGCGGCGGTGGGCCTCGCGGTGCTGGTGGCGAGCGTCGCCCGCACCGAAACGCAGGTCGCGGTGTACGGCACCCTTCTGGTGCTCGTCCTCGGCGGCGTGAGCGGCTCGCTCATGCCGCGCGACCTGATGCCCGAGCAGATGAAGGCCGTGAGCCTCGTCACCCCGCACGCGTGGGCGCTCGACGCCTACAACCAACTGCTCGCGACGCCCAGCCCGGACGGCGGCGCGGTGCTGACCGCGTGCGCCGCGCTGTGCGCCTTCGGCGCGGCGTTCGCCGCGCTCGCGTGGTGGCGCATGGACCTGGAGTAGGGGTCACTTCTCGAGCACCCGCTTCAGCACCGGCGGCACCTCCGCGGGCTTGAACCCGCCCGGCCCGGGCCCGCCGGCGTAGGCGATCTTGCCGGCCGCGTCGATCACGTACAGCCGGTCGGGCCAGCCCGAGTACGCCTTGCCCACGGCGTCGTCGATGGAATCGACGAGGACCGGGAGCGACACCTTGAAGTCCTTGACGAAGTCCTTCGCCACCTTGTTCCGCTCGGCCAGCGTTTTCGGGTCCGCGACCAGCACGTTGTCCTTCACGTTCTGGGGCACCTGCCGCCCGTCGGTCGGGTGCGCCTCGCGGATGTAAACGAAGTAGAAGTGCGCGCGCTTCGCGTGGTCCTTGTGCAGTTTCTCGATCTGACCGACCGAGTTTCGGAACGGCGGTCAGGTGCAACTGCCGAACACCAGCACCACCGGTTTGCCCTTCAGGTCGGCGAGTTTCACCGGGTTCTTGCCGTCGGCGTCGGCGAGCTCGAACGCGGGCGCCGTGTCCCCGACCTTCAGGCTCCCGGGCTGCCTCTTCGGCTCTTGCGCGCCGGCCAGCGCCGCGGCGAGCGCGCCGGCCACCAACACGGTTCCGGCCCTCATCACGAACCCTCCGCGGGTGAAGTGGTACGCGCTATTCAACCACAACCGCCGCACGCAGGCTCGAAGAATCCGCCGGTAAAGACGAACCGCCGCCCTGGGGGAGGGCGGCGGCTTGGGGGGATGCAGTCTGACAGGGGAACGGACGTGTTGTCTGAAAGGTCCGGGCGAGGGGGGAAAGCTCGCCCGTGGCTTCGCCTTTGGGGAAGGCTGGGCCGTTGTGTTCGCGGTGCCGGGTCGCTTTAGGGGTGGCGAGTACCTTGGGGGAAGGCCCCGCCGAAGCGATCCGGCACCGATCCGCGGTTGGCTTGGGGGAAGCGTGCCGCGGACGGTCGTGAGTGAAGCAGTGGTCGTGCCAATTGCGCCGGCCGCTGCCGCTCGCCGGGCGCAACCCACGTTGCCACATGGGCTAAGAATTTTCGCGCGGGCGCCGGCGGACCGAATCGCGGTCCCGTTTGTAATTCTTGCCAGGTGGACTAAGACATCTCACGGGTAAAAATTACCGAGCCACGACGTTCAACTCCGCCGCGAAGAGGGCGCCATGCCTGCCGATCAGCTGGTTCAGAACCTGGAGTCCGCGCTCTCCAAGGTTCCGCTCATCGACCCGCACTCGCACATCGACCCGCTGGCGCCGGTTTCGAAGTCGCTCGATGACATCCTCGGGTACCACTACTACACGGAACTGGCGCACTCGGCCGGCATGTCGCAGACGCTGCTCGCCCGCGACGCCGACCCGCGGGAGCGGGTGCGCGAGATCGTCAAGTTCATGGACCGGTACGACAACACCGCGCAGTACGGGTGGTTCGTGGACATCGCCCGCGCGTTCCTGGGACTGGACGAAAAGGAGACCCGGATCACCGCGGGCGACGCGGACAAGCTGTTCGACACCGCGCTCAGGACGTTCGGCCAGTCGGACTGGGAACAGCAGGTGTTCGAGAAGACGCGCCTGGAGAAGATCTTCCTGACCAACGAGTTCGACGACCCGCTCGCGAACTTCGA
>JBJSXS010000435.1:0-7452 GCA_046086545.1 Gemmata sp. | reverse complement strand
GTCAGAATATCCTCTGATCACCTTGCAGTCGCCGGGGCTGATCGGCCATGCAAATACAAGCAAGTGCAGTCGGTCAACAACATGGAACTCCGTTCGTCGCCAATGACGTATTCCTGGCACCATCGTCGGTTACCGGACGTTGCCGTGACGCGATACGCTTAACTCCGCCGTCAAATCCAGTGTAAGATGGTTACAAAGATCAGAAGGTCCAGAGAGCTGAAAAGACCGCAGTTGGTGGCAATCTGGGTATGTTCATTCGGCGCCTACTGTTGCACGAAGTTTATGAATCTCTTCGGTGTACTGCTGAAGAAGATACTGCACGTGACGTTCTGAAACACACGCTTGCTCGACACATTGTTTAAGGGCTGTCAAGGCTGTATTTATTTCGCTTAACGTACCTCCCAACTTGGTAATCGATTCTTTGCACGACTTACCGTGCTTCAGTGGCTCAAGTACTGTCTGTAGGTACTCGCGTAAGTGAACCGCCTCCTGAATTGCCTGCATTTTCCCGTGGATCAGGTGCGAAAAATCACTTGTTACGGTTGTGAATTTCAGCTTTCGAAGTTCCTCGCGGGCACGTAGCAACGCGATGGTGTTGGCTCGATTTTTTTCTTCCACGAAGCCGTGGTCGATGAGTAACCCGACTTCGACCTCAAGAGGGTCGTTGGAGCTGTGTTTCTTTTCTGCCGCCTCGTGAACTCCTTTCAAATCGACAGGCTTGGATTTCGACATCTGAGTTTCTCCTTGATCCCTTCTGATGTATGGAAATGTAGTCACCGCTTGGGCCAAAAGGCCGAAAGAAGATCTGTTCGAGCCTTTCATGCGGCGGTGATGGTGATTTGTTCCTCTAACTCATCCCAAAGTTTTGCAACGTGCGTGACGACCAAGTTTTTCGTTCAGATGGCGTGTTAATTTGGTTACTCCGATTGCCACAGCGGACGGGGTTTGGCCTGCCCATCCAGATCTCACTGCCGATCAAACCCGGTGATGGAGTTGGTGGTGAAGTTCTCCCACTGCAACTCGGTCAAATCGCTCGAATGCAAATTCCAATGACTGACTGTGAATGAGTAACCTCCACACCAGAAAATTGAGGAGCCTAGCTTTTACGTGGCCTCTCACGTCGCACCCCCGATGCGCGAAACGGACCAATTTCTGACAAGGCGAGCCATTTTAGGCACAGTTGCATGGAAGCGGAATGTCAGTCGCAACTACCCCCACCGCACTTCGGTCTGCTGTTGGAAACCTCGGTCATCGGTAAGGCTGTTCGCCCTGCTACGATTTTGGCCCATTGCGAGCCACCGTGTTCGGGGAGAAGGGCAGGGTTTCCCGTAGCTTGGGCGTAAACGCCTTTTTGGAGGACGTACCAGCAGAAGAAACAGTGGTTGCTCGTCGCCCCGGGCAGCGCGTTCGGGTCGCGGGCGAGGATCTGTTCTCGTATGGCGCTCAGCCCGTCCCTGAAGATAGTCCCCACGATCGGGTGGTTCCGCGCGAACGCGATGATCTGTTCGACGGTGTCGGTGTGGATGTTCCCGATGGTCAGTTGGTCGAGGTCCGAAGCGAAGCCGCAGCACGGTTTCACCTCCCCCTTCGGGTTCACGATCAGCGCCTGCCCCGGCCCCTCGCAATAGTCCTCCTCGAACCACACCCCGTCCCACGGGTCGCCCGGTAACCCTTCGGCACGTTCGACGGCCGCCAGGTGGTTCCAGCAGGCGGTCATAGTCAGGTCGTCGCTGACCAGCAGGTAGCGGCCGAGCACCTTCGACCACTGCACCACCCCGCCGAGGGCATCCGCGAGCCGCCGGATCGGCTCGAGCCCCTTGTGCGGGTCGCGACTCGCGTAACTCAACGAGAGGATGGTGTCGCGGGCGAACACGTTACGGACGGCTCGGCAGAACTCAGCGAGTTTAGCAATGTCCATTCCATGAAACTTGTCAACGCTCAGGCCAATCTTTCCTGAAAAGCCCGCGTCCCGGAGCCGACTCAAAACACTGCGGGCGTGCCCGGCGTCGGCGTGCCAGACGCCGTTCGTCATCAGCTTGTCGAACTTGAACCCCAACTCGGCCGCTCGCATGGTGAGCGACGTGAGGAACTCCGGGTACAAGAACGGCTCCCCGCCGGTGAAGCCGAGCGCGTCGATGCCGGCTTCGTGGGCCTGACCGAGGAACCTCAGAGCGATCGCGATGTCCAGCCGGTCGGTCCACTCGATGGGGACGCAGCAGTGTGGGCACTGCAAATTGCACTGATACGTCGCCGCGAACGACAGGTAGTTCGGCCGGAACGTGCGCGAGGGGCCCCGCACGCCGCGGGCCCCATCGCGAGAGCGGGGTGCGATTTGCTCGGGCATTTCTTCACTCATCGTTCGAAGTCGGGGTCCCGGTTTCGGAGCTGACACAAGCTGTTTATAGGGAACTAAAATGGCAGGCGGTTGGTGTCCGGCGAGTTCACTCGTCCTCCAGCGTGCTGTCCTGTCGCCAGACACCGGTGGCGTTAGGGCCGCTCGTCCGGGTCGTCATATCCCACCGATCGCGCTGCCCGCCGGGAGGTCTTGTGGGGGCAGGCACTCCCCGCCTGCCCGGCGGACCGTAAATTGCTCCTTGTGGGTAGAACGGGGACGTGAGAAGATCGGTTGTGTGCGCTGCTTATTACCGGCGTGCCGCTGAGCACAGTAGGAACCGCCATGCGTGGCTTCAAAATGAGACTGCTGTTCTGCGGGTTGCTCGCCTTGCTCTTCGCGGCACTCGTCACGCTTGGCGGCCACGCAGTCAGCGGGCAACCTGCCATCGGCGGGCTTCAGCCCGTTCAGCCCGGCAAGAAGGGCGGCAAGGAGAAAGAGACCAAGGACGACCGGTCCGAAATCGACGACAACCTGCCGTTCGCCCCGCCCTACGAGCGCAACCACAAGAAAGCCCTCGAAGGCGTGCGCAGCTATTTTGAGGGGCCGGACGCGTACAAGGACGTGACCCAGATCCCGTGGCGCGGGGCCGGCGGCCAACTCGGCGTGT
Source organism: Gemmata sp. (assembly GCA_046086545.1). Lineage (GTDB taxonomy): Bacteria > Planctomycetota > Planctomycetia > Gemmatales > Gemmataceae > Gemmata. Next base: position 4,450 of record JBJSXS010000435.1, on the reverse strand, counting down.
GCGAGCAACTCCAGCAGGTGCTCGACTCAAAGACCGACTCGTTCTTCGACGTGAAGGTGAAGGTCGGGGACACCGTTCGCGTCAACCGCATTAGCGTGAAGACCGAGGCGAACCGCATCATTGCTGGGTTCCCCAAGATCGGGCTGGAGTTCTACCAACAGGTTTACAGCGGCACGGCATCGGCGCTACTCGACGACGCGATCAAGGCGAACTACGACCTGCCCACCCTCGCCGAAGTGTCTCAGCGGTACTTCCACACCAAGGCCGGGGCCGAAGCCACTATTCTGCTCGGCACCATTTACCTCGAGCGCGGCAACTACCTCGAAGCGGCGCACGCGTTCGACCGACTCCAGACCAGGAAGGACATCGATGAGCTGCTCACCCCGCTGACGCTGTTCAAGAGCGCGTTGGCGTTCAGGCGGAGCGGCGACCCCCGGCACGCGGACCTCGCCAAGTTGGTCGAGGAGAAACTGTTGAAGGCCGCGAAGGACGGCGTCACCATCGGGCGTCGGAAGTACAGCACGGACATGCTCCGCGCGGAACTCGCGCGCCCCGTGGAGCTGCTGCGGGCCAACGTGCTGGTGGGCGAGTGGTCGCAGCGCGGCGGCAGCCCGTCGCGCAACGCGGTCGTGGACGGCGGCCCGCCGTTCCTGGACAAGGCGTTCAGCTTCCCGATGTTCTACCGGGGCGACGACGAGGGGAACCAGTGGATCAAGGGGGAGCTCGAGAAGTTGTTCGCCCGCGACGGCAAGAACAAGGGCGTGCTGCTGCCGGGCACGTTCCCGGTCACCACGCCCGACATGATTATCTTTCGCAGCTACGACGGCGTGTACGGCGTGGCGACCAAGGACAGCATCGCCGGGGGCCGCGTGGTCCGCGCCGGCGACATCGTGTGGCGGTCCAGCACCGACGCCGGGCTGTACCAGTTGGTGAAGGCCGACGACACCAACGACGTGGACATGAGCCGCGACGCGAAGAGCTGGTGGAACACTTACAACAGCAAACAGGTCAACGTCTCGAGCATACTGTACGAGAACCCGCTCATCGGGTCGCTGTCTCACGACGGGCAGAACGTCTACTTCGTGGACGACATCGCGATCACCCCGCCGCCGGTGTTCAACGACCCGAACTTCGGCATCAACCAGGGGCCGCAGTTCCGGCACAGCGGCGACCTGGCCGATAAGGTCCGCGCCGGGCGCCTGGCCGCGGTCGATCTGAAGTCCGGGTTGCTCAAGTGGGAGCTGGGCCGAGTCAAGCCGGTGACGCCCGACGGCGACGGCAGGGCCGCGCCGCCCCCGCCGCTGCCCGCGCGCCTGAACGAGGAGGAGGCCGACAGGACCAGCGACGTGTTCCGCCTGTGCCTCGACGCGGTGTTCCTCGGTCCGCCGCTGACGCTCAACGGCAAACTCTACGTGCTCATCGAGCAGGCCGGAGTGATGCGCCTGCTGTGCCTGGACCCGAAGAACCTCGTTAAGGCCGCCGGCCCGGACCCGACCCCGAAGCCCGCGCTGGTCTGGAGCCAAAAGCTCGGGAAGCCGAACAGCATCCTGCCGACCGACTCCGTGCGGCGGTACCAGGGCGCGACCCTCGCGGCCGGCGACGGCATCATCGTATGCCCGACGAACTCGGGCGTGGTCGTCGCGGTGGACGGCATGTCCCGCAGCCTGCTGTGGGCACACGGTTACCGGCAGGTCGCCACGCAGGGCCGCACGTTCGACCCCAACACCGGGATGCCGATCATCCCGCAGCAACTGCCGAACGACCGGTGGCGCTCGGCCGGCCCGATCATCAGCGGCGGGCGCGTGATCCTCACCGCCTACGATTCGCGCAAGATCGAGTGCCTCGACCTGCGCACCGGCAAGATCCTGTGGTGGGTGCCGCAAGACCCGAACGACCTGTACGTCGGCGGGGTGGTGAACGACCGTGTTATCGTGGTCGGCAAGAACCAGATCAAGGCGTACCACCTGACCGGCGAGGACAAGGAAACGGCCAAGCCGAAGGTCGCGTGGCAGTCCGAGAACATTCCGACCCCGACCGGGCACGGCGCTGTCGGCCGCACCTCGTACTACGTCCCGGTGCGCCAGGAGACGGCCGGCAAGGACACGGTCCCCGCGGCCGAAATTTGGGCCATCAGCATCGAGGACGGCAAGATCGTCTCGAAGACCGGCGCGCGCAAGCGGAACGACACCGCCGAACTCGCCAAGTACGGGATCGGCAACCTCGTGTTCCAGGACGGCATGGTGTACACGCAGTCGCCCTGGGAGGTCGCCGCGTACCCGCAGCTGGAACTGAAGATCGCGGAGATGAATAAGCTCTTGGCGAAGAACCCCAAAGACCCGCTCGGGCTGCTCGCCCGGGGCGAGCTGAACCTCGACGACGGCAAGCTGAAGGAGGCGGTCGCCGACTTCAAGTCGGCCGAGGAGAACAAGCTGCCGACCGAGAAGATGCCGCTTCTGAAGGAGAAGCTCTACATCGCGTACACCGAGATGCTGCGCGCCGACTTCAGCGCGGCCGAGGGCATCCTGAAGGAGTACGAGGTGCTCTGCGAAGTGCCCGAACAGAAGAACGAGACGCCCGAGGACAAGGTCCGCCGCGAGGACGAGACCAAGCGCCGCAAGCGGCTCCACTACTACCTCCTCGCCCGCGGCCGCGAGACGCAGGGGAAGCTCGGCGAGGCGTTCGACCACTACCTCGCACTCGCCAACCTGGGAGAGGGCAAGCAGCTGCTCGAGATGCCCGACGAGCCGAACGTGCGGATGCGGCCCGACGTGTGGGCGCGCGGGCGCATCGAGGCGATGATCCGCCGCGCCGCCACCCCGGAGGCGAAGAGGTCACTCGAAGAGCGTGTGAAGAAGGAGTGGGACGCGGTCAAGGACGGCACGAACCTACAGAGGCTGCGCGAGTTCGTCGCGGTGTTCGGCCCGTTCTTCGAAACCGGCACCGACGCGCAGTTCAAGCTCGCCGACGTGCTGCTCTCGACCAACAACGACGCCGACACCCGCGAGGCGCAGACGCACCTGTCGCAGTTGCGTGTAGCGTCCGACGACCCCAAGGTCCGGGCCCGCGCCACGGAGGCTCTCGCGCAACTGATGATCAAGAGCCGGATGATGGAGGACGCGGTCGGGCTGTACCTGCAACTCGGCAAGGAGTACCCGAACGTCGTCATCCGCGACGGCAAGACCGGGGCGGACTTCCTCACCAACCTCCTGACCGACAAGCGGCTGCTGCCGTTTCTGGAGCCGAGCCGGTACCCGCTGCCGACCCGGGTGAAGGCCGAGCAGCGCGAGCCGATGACCAACATCAACTTCGGCGCGCAGTTCGAGATCGAGTCGCCGCCCGACCTGTTCCCCGCGTTCCGCCAGATGCGGTTCGCGCTCGACCAGAACGTCAGCGGCAACGGGACCTGGTCCCTACGCGCGTTCGACCGCGCCACGGGCAACGAGCGGGCCCGGTTCACCGGGATGCAGAACCCGAACATGTACTCGCGGAACGGGATGCCGATCCCGTGGTCGCGGTTCGTGCAAGGTAACGGGCACCTGATGCTCGTCCAGCTCGGCATGACCGTGTACTGCTTCGACCTGGCCGAGAAGAAAGAGCTGTGGAACAAGAACCTGCTGGCCGACAACCCGCTGCAACCGGGCATGAGTTATCAGGTCGAAATCCTTCCCGACGGGGAGTGCGAACTGTGGCTCTCGAACGGCGTGAAAATGCCCCTCGGGCGCTCGGCCCTTCTCCAGGCGAACTACGCGTGCCTGTTGACCTCCGACGGGCTGGAATGCGTCGAGCCGCTGACCCGCCGCGTGCTGTGGGTTCGCAAGGGCGTGCCGGAACGCACCCACATTTACGGCGACGGCCGGTACATCGTGATGATCGAAACCGACCCGAACACCCGCAAACCGGTTTCGACCAAGCTGATTCGCGCGGTCGACGGGCTGCAGGTCGAGAACTCGCCCGACTCCGGTCGCGCGCTGTCCGACGCGAAGTCGTACCGGCTGTTCGGCCGCACGGCGCTCATCAGCACCGGGACCGGTGACGAGCCGCGCGTGCTGCGGCTGTATGACCTGGCGACCGGCAAGGACGTGTGGAAGAAGGAGTACGACGCGAAGGCCGTTCCGATCAACTCGCCGCTGAAGAGCGACTGGACCGGGTTCGTCAAGCCGGACGGCACCGCGGAGGTGTTCTCGGTACGGACTGGGGAGTTGGTTGCGAAGCTGAAGATCGACGACAAGAACCTGGAGTCCCATCTCAAGCCGGCGGTGGGCGCGCAGGTGCTGGCCGACGCCGACAAGTTTTACCTGATCCTCGACCGCGAGGCCAACGCGGTGGGCGCCGACGGGCGGCGCCCGGTTCAGGTGTACAACAACTTCATGCTCCGGTCCCAGAAGGTGAACGGCCCCCTGTACGCGTTCGACCGCGGGTCCGGCAAGCGGCTGTGGCACTACGAGGGGCT
>JBJSXS010000434.1:0-2117 GCA_046086545.1 Gemmata sp. | reverse complement strand
CCAACCTTGCGGATGACGTGCGGCTTCAAGTCGGGAGCCTCGTACCAGAGTTCGCCCACGAGGATGTCGGCCTTGCCGTCCTTGTTGACGTCGGCCACGGCCGAGCCTTCGGACCGGAACTTGGTGTCGAGGACGATCTTCTTCCAGGAAATCGGGGCGGCATACGACTGCCGGGGGGCGAACGCCACGACCATCAGCAGCGCGGCAAGGCCAACGGAAACGACACGAACCCGCACGGCAGCACCTCTTGATTGACGGGTGAGTGGGGAGAAAAGTGGGCGTCCAAACGTGAGATGACGGGCTCGGGTCACGCAAAGCCGTGACCGCCACGGGCAGATCAGGTTACACCGGCGGGACGTGGGCGGGGGACGGTGGGTTTCGCGGCATGCCGGCGACGACCACGCCACGCTGCCCGACCCGGGATCACCGCACTTTGACGGAGTAGAGGGAGTCCCAGGTGGTGAAGTAGATCGTCTTGTCGAAGATGTTGGGGCCCAGGCAGATGTTGGTGGGGCTGCCCTTGGGAACCTTGACGTGTCCGCGGGATCGGCCGTAGACGTCGAAACACTCGACCTTGCCATCCCTGACCAGGAACACGTCGCCGGCGGTGTCTTGCAGCGCGGCCATGCCGTCGGCCTTCACGGGCACCCAGGGCGCCCGCTTGCCCGTCTCGACATCGAGGGTGCCGTCCTCACGGATCGGAAAGCAGTAGACGCCGGCCCGGTCCGGCTGCTTGTAGCTCGAGATCCCGACGTAGAGAAAGCGTTCCGGCCCGTCGATCGCGATGCCGTTGGGGTTCTGCAGGTTCTCTTCCTGCTCCCCGTCGAACACCACCGTCACCTTGCCCGTTTTCGGATCGAAGATCGAGAGGCGGCCCTTCTCCGGATCCTTGAGCGTGGTGAAGTAGACGATGCCCCGCGACGAGATGGCCAGGTCGTTGATGGAAAAGTCGCGGTCGTTGGCCGCCTTCTCACAGAGGATGACCGGCTTGGGGTCCTTGGAATCCGCCAGTCTCCAGGAGACGAGCTTGCCGCCGTGGAGGCCGTAGAACTTGCCGTCGGGACCGATGCGGCCCCGGCTCGCCTCCGAGGAGACAAGCTCCGCGGCACCTTCGGTTCCCAAGCCGCGGCGGAAGAGCTGCTTCTGCTTGTTGTCGGCGAACAGGACGCACGGTTCCTTGCGGCCCGCGAACTTCTCCACGAACGATGGCGTGTCGGCCTGCTGATAGCCGGAGGCGAGCAGCTTCACCTCGCCGAACGTCACCGGCTTGACGGGCCGCGCCTTCGCGACGGGATAGGCCTCGGCGATGGAAACGATGCGAAACTCCCCGGCCTTGCGCACGGGGTCGAGGCTCGGGACATAGCTATCCCACCATGCCGGGTGCCTCTTGGGCAGCGATTTCTCGCCGATGAAGGGCCGCACCGGAATCTTCGCCGGGTCGGTGATCTCCTCGTCGGGGCCGAAGACCCGGCCGTCGGTGAGCGACACCCGCACCACCCGCTGCTTGCCCGTCGCCTTTTTGGGCTGGACCGGCTGGAACTCGAGCACGGTGTAATCGGGACTGACCCGGTAGAACGAGTACTGCACGCGATAGGGGGTTTTCTTGTCCATGCCGTCATAGGGTGCCAGCCATTCGATCATGGTGAAAATCTGCTTGACCGAACCCCACTCCTCGGCGGTGAGAAAGTCCGCGGCCCCGAACTCCTTGAGGATCGAGCCGTCCTTCCGGTAGATGATCAACCGCTTCTTGTGCATGTCGTGCCCGCGAAACTTCTCTTCTTCGCCGGGTTGCTCGAAGGCCGGCAGCGCGTGGTGGGTCTGGCTTTCCGACTTGACGGGCCAGTATTGGACGATGTGGTTCCACAGGGCGAACGTCTCGCCATCGGGTGCGATGAACAGCTGCCCGAAGATCAGACCTCCCTGAATGCCCTGGGCCGGCATGCGGTGGGTCGCGCCGGTCTGGGTGTCCTTCCAGATGAAGTCCCACGTGTGCGGGCCGTTGGTGGTCGGCCCCAGCGACGTCGCTTCAGCGACGATCTCGTAGCGGCCGTCGGCCGACCGGCAGCCGTCGATGTAGGAGTCGCGGTTGCCGCCTGCGCTGGCGGTCTGCGCGACCC
>JBJSXS010000433.1:0-3932 GCA_046086545.1 Gemmata sp. | reverse complement strand
CTTGCCGTTGAGGTGCCACTTCCCGACGTGGCAGGTTGCGTACCCGGCCTCCTTCAGCAGCTTGGGGAGCGTGACCTCGCTGGTGCGCAGGTGCACCTCGCTCCCCTCGGCGATCCAGGTGTAGACGCCGTTGCGGTGCGGGGTGCGGCCGGTGAGGATCGCCGACCGCGAGGGCGAGCACACGGCGCTGGCCGCGTAGCACTGCGTGAGGCGGACGCCCTCCCTGGCGAACGCGTCGAGGTGCGGGGTCTTGATCCGCGGGTGGCCGTAACACCCGAGGTCGCCGTGCCCGAGGTCGTCGGCCAGGAAGATGACGGCGTTGGGCCGGTCCGCGGCCAGGGCCGGACCGGCGAGAAGTGCCGCGAGCAGAATGGCGGCTCGTTTCATAACCCGGCTCCCGATGCGGTGAGGCGATACGTGGTCCGGTCAGCGGGTTGTAACCCGGGGCTGCCGCCGCCGGTCACTTGCTTTCCTTTAGCAGCTTGACCATGGCTTCGCCCATGCCCAGCCCGACGTTCATGTAGGTCTTGGCGTTGTTGCCGTAGTGGGCGTTGGAGCTGCTGCCCATGCTCAACGGGTGGGTGTACACGGTGGCGACCGAGCCCTTCAGTTCCGGGTGCTTCTTGGGGTCGCTGACGGCGAGCTTCGCCTCGAGGAGCGACTTCTCGGTGCCCGCTGGGTTGTCCTTATCGGTCTGGCCGAGCGTCGCGCAGACGAACTTGGCGTTCGGCGCCTTGAACTCCTTGCGGAGCGCGGCGATGAGGGCCACCAGGTTGCGCTCGTACATTTCGGCGTGTCCGGCGTTGTACCGGTCCTTGTCCCCCTGCCACCAGAAGAAGCCGGCGACCTCGTACTTCGTCGCGCCGGGGTAGTACTTTCCGAGGTTATCAAGCACCTCCTTGGCGCGGGCGACGTCCCCGTCGTACTGGAGGCCGGCCTGCCACTTGATGGGCTTCGGCTCGGTGCCCTTCTCCCAGCGTTCGGGGCTCTGGCCGTACCCGGCGTAGACGTACGTCTTGCCGTCCTTGGGGTCTTTGAACTCGTAGGACGGAGCGCCGGGCGGGAGCAGGTCCCAGCCGAGGCTGCGGTTGCCGATCGCGCTCTTGAGGACCAGGACCGGTTCCTCTATCGCGTTGCCGAGGTGGTGGCCGATGCCCTGCTCCACGCCGATCCTGCCGCCGGAGACGGTCAGCCAGTCGTTGATCCGGACCTGGGTTTTGCCCGGGCCGCCGCTCCCCATCACGGCCACAAACCGAACGTCCTGCCGGGTCGTCCATTTGCCCGCGTCGTCGGTGAGGAATGGGTATAGGCCTTCCTTCTTGACGGCGTGCTCCAGTGTGCCGTCCTTGTCGCCCGCGACGTTGCCCATCTCCAGCATGTTCGACTGGCCCATGAGGACGAAGACCTTGACGGTCTTGGACGCGTCGGCGGGCTTGCCGTCGGGACGCGGCAGGGCGTCGTTGACGCCCTTGGCTTTGGGCTTAGGGTCCTGCGCCGGCACTGCGGACGCCAGCGCGGCCAGCAGGCACAGCCCCAGCGACAGGGCAAAGCCGTTCTTGAATGCAGGCATGTTGTTGCTCCCTTTCCTCAGGTTGGTCGGTTCTGTCAAGTTTGGTCTGCCCCCGACCGTTTCCGGATTACGCGCTCCGGGGGCCGGGGTCTGTGTTAGCTGGACTTCTGCTCGCCCTCGATCCTCTTGAACTACATTTACCCCTCGCTACGCGAAGTAGTTTCTGAGCGAATGCCGGTCCTTCAGGCCCGCGCCTTGCGTCGACCTCACGCACGGCGCTGCGAACAGTCATAGGTTCGCGCTACCGCTTTGGCAGAACAAGAACCGGGGCACGCTGCGGTTCGAGTTGTACGGCAATAATGCGGTCCGGACTCACGGGCAGTATACGCCAATCCGCGAGGTGGGCACCACCGGTGCCCCTGTCGACAAGTTCCCGGTCACCCGCGTCCGCACCGCGGACGGCAGGTTCCTTGGTGTGTGCCGCTGGCTGATGTGGGTCGTGGACACGGTGACCAAAAGGGCGAGAGCATCACGTTCCAGGTGTTCCAGAGTATCGCCAAGTCCCCAGCCGGAGTCCGGCCGCGCGGCGGGTTTGGCCGCCGTACGGTGAGAAGCGGCTAACGCGGACACGGGGCCGGGTGTGGACAGCGTCGTGATCGTGTTCGGTGCCCGCATCCGTCTGGAATTCCTTCGCAGTCTCCGGCCGCGGGTGGTAGAGAAAACACACCACCCGAGGACCTCCGCATGCGTCACTTATTTCGCCCGGGGCTCGCCCTCCTCGCCACCGGGTTGCTCCTGGCGACGGGGCGTGCCGACGAGACCGCCGTCCGCAAGGCGGTAACCTTTTACGCGTCGTTCGACGAGACCGTGAAGGGGGACTTTGGCAGGGGCGAACTTGAGGCGGGCACCCGGTACCCGCACCCGAGCGAGAAGGGGCGGTTCGTTTTCGAGAAGGGGGCCGACGCGACCGTACACAAGATCGCGAAGGGGAAGGGGCTGGTCGGCGGGGCGTTCGAGGCGACCGACGTTGTGCCGAGGAACGGCTGGCTGTACTTCCCGGTGAAGGGCAACCTGTCATACAAGAAGGGCGGCTGGTCCGGGTCCCTGTCGGTCTGGTGCAACACCGACCCGGACCGGCTCATCAAGTCGAAGTTCTGCGACCCGGTGCAGATCACGCAGAACGGCTACGACAACGGCGCGCTGTGGTTCGACTTCAACGACGCGAAGCCGCGGGCCCTCCGGTTCGGCGCGTTCACGGCCCGCCCCGCCGGGCAGAAGGCGGTCGCCGAGTCCGACCCGAAGGCGCCGCTGGTCCGCCTGCCGGGCGTCGGCTGGAAGGCGGGCGAGTGGCACCACGTGGTGCTCACGTTCCAGAACCTCGACACGGGCAAACCCGACGCAGTGACCGCGCTGTACATCGACGGCAAGCGGATCGGCGAGGTCAAAGACCAGACGATCGCGATGGGCTGGGACGTCGAAAGGGCCGGGGTTTACCTGTCGCTCGGGTACGTCGGCCTCCTGGACGAGTTCGCCCTCTTCGACCGGGCACTGACGGCCGAGGACGTGGCGCTGTTGCACGACAAGCCCGATCTGCTGACTCCGCTCAAGCGGAAATGATGGACCGCTCACGGGTCTGGGGCCGGCGCGGGACGGGGGCCACAGCTGCCCGGTCTCGATCACGACCTGTGCCGCGGCGCCCGGCCCCCACGTCACCCTGTAACTCCGAGGGCCGGCGATGAGATTCGCATCCACCCGGTCGAACCTGAACCCCGCGGCCGGATCACCGCCGCCGCGGGCTTCCCGAACGGCCATACGCTGTGAACAGGAGCCAACTATGAAACGCTGTTGCATCGCAGTGGTGCTGGCCGTCGGCTGCTTGGTGTCCGCCCCCCGAGCGGCGGACCCGACACCTGACAAGGACGGCTGGTACGACCTGTTCGACGGCAAGAGCCTCGACGACTGGAAAGGGGCCGAAGAGCCGAAAGCCTTCAAGGTGGAAGACGGGTTGATCGTCGCGGGTCCGTCGAAGCTGACCCACCTGTACTACGCCGGCCCGGTTCAGAAGGCGAACTTCAAGAACTTCGAGCTGAAGGCCGAAGTGAAGACGCGCCCGAAGGGCAACTCCGGCATCTTCTTTCACACGCAGTATCAGGCGAAAGGGATCCCGGGCAAGGGGTTCGAGTTCCAGATCAACAACACCGGCAGCGACACGAAGTACCGGACCGGTGCCATCTACCCCACCAAGCCGCTGGACAAGGTTCTCGTCAAGGACGACGAGTGGTTCGAGTGCCACCTCTCGGTTCGCGGGAGCAGGGTCGTGTTGAAGGTGAACGGCGAGACACACACGACGTGGAGTTGCCCGTCAACGCGAAGACCGGCCTCTCCCTTTCGAGCGGCACGTTCGCGATCCAGAGCCACGACC
>JBJSXS010000432.1:0-8284 GCA_046086545.1 Gemmata sp. | reverse complement strand
CGAGGCGGAGCTGGCGGCGCGCCTGGAGCAGTTCAAGAGCGAGGGCAAGGTTCTCGAGCTGGAGCGCCTCAAGGCGCGGTGCCGGTACGACCTCGACATGCTCCGCGAGGTGGGCTACTGCTCGGGCATCGAGAACTACGCGCGGTGGTTCAGCGGCCGCGCCCCGGGCGAGCCGCCGTACACGCTCATCGACTTCTTCCCCGAAGACTTCTTCCTCGTGGTGGACGAGAGCCACGTCACGCTGCCGCAGGTCCGCGGGATGTACTTCGGGGACCGCTCGCGCAAGGAGACCTTGGTCGAGCACGGGTTCCGGCTGCCCAGCGCGCTGGACAACCGGCCGCTCAAGTTTGACGAGTTCGAGCGGCGCATGAAGCAGTGCCTGTGCCTGTCCGCGACGCCCGGACCCTGCGAGCTGGAGAAGGTCGGCGGCGAGGTGGTCGAGCAGGTGATCCGCCCGACCGGGCTGGTGGACCCGGTCATCCACGTGAAGCCGGCCCGCGGGCAGGTGAAGGATTTGGAAGCGGAGGTGCGCGCGCGGGCCGCGACCGGCGAGCGCGCGCTCGTCACCGTGCTGACGAAGCGCATGGCGGAAGACCTCGCCACCTACTTCCGCGACGCCGGGATGCGGTGCAAGTGGCTGCACTCGGAGCTGGACGCCATCGAGCGCATCCAGGTGCTGCGCGAACTGCGCGAGGGCGCGTTCGATGTTCTCGTCGGTGTGAACCTGTTGCGCGAAGGGTTGGACTTACCCGAGGTGTCGCTGGTCGCGATCCTCGACGCCGACAAGGAGGGCTTCCTGCGGTCCGACAAGTCGCTGATCCAGACCATGGGGCGCGCCGCGCGCAACGTGAACGCGGAAGTCATCCTGTACGCGGACACGGTGACCGATTCGATGAACCGGGCGATGACCGAGACGAGCCGTCGGCGGGCGCTGCAACTCGCGTACAACGCGGAACACAACATCACCCCCCGGACCGTGCAGACCGCGATCAAGAACGAGATCGAGGACGAGATCGAAGCGCACCAGATGGCGCAGGCGGCCGCGACCGGCAGCGGCGCCGCGGCCGAGGACTACGTCACCATCGAGCACGTCCAGGGGCTGTACGAGGAGATGCTCGAAGTCGCGAAGGCGCTCGAGTTCGAGCGCGCGCAGGCGCTGCGCGACCAGATCGTGACGCTCGAAGCGGAACTGAAAAAGAAGTACGGTGACGCGGCCCCGCCGAGCGTGCTGGGCAACAAACGGGTGGTCGCGACCCAACCGGTGGGCGCGAAGAAGAGAGGGAAGCGGAAGAGGCCCTGACCGTGCCGCGTGCCGATCGTGTCGTTGTCCCGGCCGGCCGTGTGCCCCCGGCCGTCGGTGCCGCCCGCCAGGGCGACGCGCCCGGCGCCGGTGGTCGCCGGCGCGCCGGCGCCGCTGTTGCACGGCAGCGGGAGTCAGCCGGGGGGCGTCTCGCGGTCTCGCATCAACGCTCCGCGAGGCGGCTGGTTGGGGCGATTCTTTCGGGCGGGCGTCCGTGACCGGCGGTTGGGTTGGCGCAGGCGCCGAACCGGTTCCACGGATCAGACCGCGCGACCCTATGAAGATTGCGCGAAGAACGGCCCGGCCCCTTGCTGACTGCCCGTCGCGGTGCGAATTAGCTAGTGTGGCCTCGTTCGACTTCTCCAAGGGCCGGGTATGAACTTCTGGGAAGCCGCGTTCTCGCTGCCGGTCGGGCCACTCGCCGCGCTCTTTCTGGCGCTGCTGATCGCATTCGCGTTCGAGTTCATCAACGGGTTCCACGACACCGCCAACGCGGTCACCACGGTCATCTACACGCGGTCGCTGCCGGCCACGCCGGCGGTCGTCTACTCCGGGTTTCTGAACTTCCTCGGGGTGCTGCTCGGCGGCACGGCGGTCGCATTCGGCATCGTGAATCTGCTGCCCGTCGATCTGCTGGTGGACTCGCGCTCGGGCGCGGCCCTCGTGATGGTGCTGTCGCTCCTGCTCGCGGGCGTCACGTGGAACCTGGGCACGTGGTACTTCGGGCTGCCGGTGTCCAGTTCGCACACGCTCATCGGCTCGATCCTCGGGGTCGGCATCGCGAACGGGCTGTGGAGCGGGCACGGCGGGGTGAACTGGGCCGAGGTCAAGAAGGTCGGCATCGCCCTCCTGTTCTCGCCGTTCGTCGGGTTCGTCCTGTCGCTCACGCTCCTGCTGCTCATGAAGGTCTTCTTCCGGGCGCCGCGGCTGTACGCGCCGCCGCAGGGCGACGACCGGCCGCCCACCGCGATCCGCCTGGCGCTGATCGCCACGTGCGGCAGCGTCAGCTTCGCGCACGGGTCCAACGACGGGCAGAAGGGGATGGGCCTGCTGCTGCTGGTGCTGATCGGGTTCCTGCCGATCCACTACGCGCTGACGGTCAACAGGCCCGAGACCGCGCCCGAGGTGCTGGCCGCGGCCGCCGAGGTGCGCGAGGCGTACCGGGCGGCCGGTGCGGAAGTCCCGAAGAGCGGTGACCCGAAGAAGCCCAAGCTCGAAGAGCAGCTCGCGGTGATCGAAGCCGAGCTGAAGGACAAGAGGAGCTTCGAGGAGCTGCCGCGGGACAAGGACACGCGGTGGGACGTGCGGCAGGCGGTGGCGGGCGCGGCGCGCGACTTGAAGAAGGCGGAGGCCGACGAGAAGCTCCCGAAGGAGCTGCGCGACAGGCTCACCCGGGTGCGGAAGGAGAAGCTCCTGCCCGCGGTCGAGTACGTGCCGCTGTGGGTGGTGGTCGGCACCGCACTCGCGCTCGGCATCGGCACCACCATCGGGTACAAGCGGATCGTCGTGACGGTGGCCGAGAAGATCGGCAAGCAGCACCTGACGTACGCGCAGGGGGTGGCGGCCGAGGCGGTGGCCGCGAGCACCATCCTGATCGCGGCCGTGACCGGGCTGCCGGTGAGCACCACGCACGTGCTCAACAGCGGCGTCGCGGGCACGATGGTGGCGAACCGGTCCGGGCTCCAGTGGAAGACGGTCGGCAAGATCCTCAGCGCGTGGGTCTTCACCCTGCCGTCGTGCATCCTGCTGGCCGGGGCGCTGTTCTGGATCGGCCGGCTCATGGTCGGGTGACCCTCTGACCCCGCAGTTCGCGCGGCCCGGCGGGTTCGTCCCGCCGGGCCGCGCTCGTTATGTGCGCGATTTTTCCGAGCGTTGCCTAAGATCCGGCCGCGGCGCCCGCTGAGAGTGGTGCCGCCGAGGAGCCCGCCGTGCCCGACGAAGTGCCGCCCGGCCTGTTCGGCCACCACGCCGCGCTGCTCCAGTGGGCCAAATACCTCCTGCCCCGGAGCCGCTGGCTACGCGCGAAACTGGACCCCGACTTCGTGCAGCCGCCGCCGGCCGAAGCGGTCGAGGCCGCGGACCGGCTGACCGGGTTGCCCGACTACAAGGTGCTGGGCTACCTGCGGCAGGCGCTGGCCAACAACCTGACCGACTCTCGGCCGGCCACACCTCGCCGAGCGAGCGGGCCGGCTGGAACGAGCGGTTCCTCCAGCTCGCGGCGGCGCTGAGCGAGTTGCCCGAGGGGCAGCGGATCGCGGTCGAGATGCGATACCTCCAGGGGCTGAAGGTGACCGATATCGCCCAGGCGCTCAACCGGTCCGAGGGGCCCTTGTCGCTGCTCCTGCACCGCGCGCTGACCGGGCCGCGCGGCGCCCTCACCCCGCCGGGCGCGTAACGGAGGTGCGCCCATGTCTGCCGAACCGCCCGCCGACACGCCGGGCTCCGAAGCGCCGTGCGTCGAGGGCTTGCACCTCGCGTTCCGGGCGCTCGACCACGGCGAGTGGCGCGCGCCCGCCGAGGGGCTCGGCGGAACCCGGCGTGCTCCGCCGAGGCGGCGCGACTCCTGGACAACGACCGGGTCGTTCCTCCGAAATTGCTCCCGCCCGCGGGGGCGTCGAAACCGGACCTCGTCGGACAGCCGCTGGGCCGGTTCCAGGTGCTCGAGTGGGTCGCCGGGGGCAGCTTCGCGGACGTGTTCCGGGTGTACGACCCGAAGCTCAAACGCGAGCGGGCGGCGAAGGTGCTGCGCGGGGGCGACCCGGCCCGGTTCCGCGTCGAGGCCGAGCGGGTCGCCGGAGTTCGCTCCGTGAGGTTCCGGGCCGCGATGCGCTGAGAGTGTGTGCGGTGCCCACACGCAGCCCGACCAACCCAGCGCTCGTAACCGATCCGTCTGTGAAGCCGCCCCGCGTTGCCCCGGGGCCGATGCGCGCCGAGCCCCCCTCGCAAAGGCCCGATCTTATGTACGCACTCCTTCTGTTGACCCTGACCACGACCTTGATCCTGCTCCACGAGGCGCTGCGGCGCGCCGGCCTGTGGCTCACGCTCGGGCTGTACCTGGTCCCCCGGTCGCGCTGACCGCGTACTGGGTGCGCGCGAACGGCTTTGACCTGTTCCTGTGGATCAAGCTGTACACCATCGTGTTCTGCGCCTGCTACGGAACGATGCGGTACACTCGCCTGATTAAACCGCCCCGCGTGAGTGCCGCGATCACGGCGCTGCTCGCGACGAACATCCTCGAAGCAGTCGCGCTCGACCTCGTGAGCGGCGGCGCGGCACACGCGCTGAACGCGACCGCCGGGCGGGCGCTGGTTGTGGCACCGCCGTGGGGGCGAACCGGGCGCGGTTGAGCGTGAACGGTCGCGTCGGTGGATCGTTGGGTACGCGGTGTGGAACGCGACCTTCGCGTACCTCAACTGCCCGGAACTGGCCCGGCGCCGCACCGCGGCCCTCGCCGCGGCCAGGCCGGTCGGCGTTCGCGACCTCGGCTCTGGATGCAGGCCCGCCCGCGCCCGACTTCATCGTACCGGCGACCTTCGACCCGGTGGCCCACGACACACTCGGTACGGCGCACCACACCCACCCGGTCGTGGGCGCCGTCGCGGCGGGCGCTGCTCGTGGCCCTGTGGTGCGCATGAGAGCGCTGGCCCGACCCGGCGTGCCGGGTCGGCCAGTGCTTGACTCCCGCTACCGCCGCGGGACAATGACGGGCGTTACTCATCCCCTCCGCTCTCCGGAGTTCGATCTCATGGCCACCGCGCCCGCCGCGAAGCCCAAGCACAGCAAGCCCAGGGTCGCCGACCACCAGATGCTGATCGGTGGGAAGTGGGTGAACAGCGTCAGCGGCAAGACGTTCGAGACCACCGACCCGACGAGCGGCGAGGTCATCTGCCGCGTCGCGGAGGGCGACAAGGCCGACATCGACCTCGCGGTGAAGGCGGCGCGGGCGGCGCTCGAAACCGGGCCGTGGGTCCGGATGAACGCGAGCGACCGCGGCCGCCTGATGAACAAGCTCGCGGACGCCATCGAAGCGCACAAGGACGAGCTGGCCGCACTCGAATCGCTCGACAACGGCAAGCCCATCGCCGACTCGCTCGCGGCCGACCTGCCCCTGACCATCGCGTGCTACCGGTACTACGCGGGGTGGGCCGACAAGGTGTTCGGGCAGACGATCCCGGTGAACGGGCCGTACTTCTGCTACACCCGCCACGAGCCGGTGGGCGTCGTGGGCCAAATCATCCCGTGGAACTTCCCTCTGCTCATGCAGGCGTGGAAGTGGGGCCCGGCGCTCGCGTGCGGCAACACCATCGTGCTCAAGCCCGCCGAGCAGACGCCCCTCACCGCCCTGCGCGTCGCGCAACTCGCGCAGGCGGTGGGCTTCCCCGACGGGGTGGTGAACGTGGTGCCCGGGTACGGCCCGACCGCGGGCGCCGCGCTCTCGGGGCACATGGACGTGGACAAAATCGCGTTCACCGGCGAGACCGGCACCGGCAAGCTCGTCATGACCGCCGCGGCGCAGTCGAACCTCAAGCGCGTGTCGCTCGAACTGGGCGGCAAGTCGCCCAACATCGTGTTCGCCGACGCCGACATGGACGCCGCGGTCGAAGGCGCGTACTTCGGGCTGTTCTTCAACCAGGGGCAGTGCTGCGTCGCCGGGTCGCGCCTGTTCGTGCAGGAATCGGCCTACGACGAGTTCGTTCACAAGATCGTCGCGAAGGCGAACGGCCGCAAGGTGGGCGACCCGTTCAGCGCGGACACCGAGCAGGGCCCCCAGGTGTCGCAGGAGCAGTTCGACCGCGTGATGGGCTACATCGACGCGGGCAGGCGGGACGGGGCGAGGGTGCTGGCCGGCGGCGGGCGCGTCGGCGACAAGGGGTACTTCGTGCAGCCCACCGTGTTCGGCGACGTGACGGACGAAATGAAGATCGCGAAGGAAGAGATCTTCGGGCCGGTGATGAGCATCCTGAAGTTCAAAGACGCGGACGAGGTGCTGGCGCGCGGGAACCGGACGCAGTACGGGCTGGCCGCGGCGGTGTGGACCCGCGACCTCCAGAAGGCGCTGCGGCTGTCCGCGGGGCTCAAGGCGGGCACGGTGTGGGTCAACTGCTACGACGTGTTCGACGCGGGCGCCCCGTTCGGCGGGTTCAAGATGAGCGGGGTGGGCCGCGAACTCGGGCAGTACGCGCTGCAGCACTACACCGAGGTGAAGACCGTCACGATGGCGCTGTAACGCGCAGCTTCGCGGCGGGTCACTCCGGGTCCAGCGGGTATCCGTCGCCCCGGGCGGCCAGCTTGAACATGGCCGTCAGGCTGATGTTCTCCCGCAGGGACCGCACGGACCCGTCCCCCAGCACCACGTTGCACACGCCGCTGTGGAACGAGTACAGTTCCCCCTGGTTCCAGGCGTTGACCGCCTTGGCGCCGGTGAGCTGCGCCGCGGTGGACACTTTGCCGGGGGGCGCCGACCCGGGGGTGATCGGCCCCTGCGTGCCGGCGCACACGATGTTGTTGCTCCCCTGGCCCCACGCGCCGCGCACGCCCCAGGCGCTGGCGGTGCCCGGGTCGTACTGCTTGCCGGCCGCCCACCCCTCGTTGCGGGCGCCGGACTCCCCGATCATGAGCGTGTTCGACAGGCCGTCGCCGACGGCGAGGAGCCGCGTCCGCTGGTTCGCGGTCAGCACCGCGTTCACCCCGTCGGTCCCGGGGTAGTTCATTCCCAGCGCCGTCCACACGGCGGCGTTGGTGTTGGTCCGCGTGATCGGCCAGTAGTCGGAGACGCCCGGCGCGAACCCGGCGGCGGCGGCGTTGTTGACGTTCTTCGGGCTCGGGCTGGACGGGCACTCGAAGGTCAGGACCCGCAGGCTCGTGACCGGCCGGTTCGCGGGGTCGTCCCAGTTGAGCTTCAGGTTGTACCCGCCGGTCGTCGCTTTCAGCACGTTGTCCTGCTCGATGTACGGCAGCATCAGCGAGAAGAAGCTCTGGTTCGAGTAGCTCCAGGTGGTCCCGGTCTGGGTGCCGTACAGGTCCAGATCGGGTATGTAGGCCGTCGAAGTCGTTTGAACGATGCCCGGGGGGAGCGACTGGAAGACGCCCTCGTAGTTGTGGACCGCCAGCCCGAGTTGCTTGAGGTTGTTCGTGCACTTGGTCCGGGCCGCGGCCTCGCGCACCTTCTGCACCGCGGGCAACAGCAGGCCGATCAGGATCGCGATGATCGCGATCACCACCAGCAACTCGATGAGCGTGAACCCGCGACGCGGTTCAGAGGGGCGGCGCATGCTGTACTCCCGAAGGACGAGTGACGAATTCCCGAGCGGGCGGCGGCCGTGGGAGGGATCGGTCACGGTTCCCCGTCTGGGGTCGGGCGCGCGGGCGGGCGCACGACGGCCTGGCACAAAGCGTCCGGACCAGCGCGGGCGGGCCGCACCGTCCGGTTCGCGTATCGGTCGCGGGCTGACGTAGCCGGAAGAGGAGGCTAAGTATTTCATCGTAGGCAGTCGCTCGTGCCCGTCAAACGAAGAAATGATGAAAGGGCTGGCGAGCCGCGAGCGGTTTCGCCGGGCACCAGTTGTGTGCCGAACGAAACCGCTCGCGGACAGGTGGGGGCTGGAATCTGTTACTTCCCGCCGAGCGAGGTGAAGTCCACCACGATTCGCTCGCCGGCCCGGAACGGCACCTTTTGGGTCAGCGTTTCGGGCTGCCCGTCGCGCACGATCTCCGCTTTCAGCTGGTATGCGAACTCGCGCCCGGCGGGCAGCGGCGGCGTCGCGAACTGGCGCACGGCGTCTTTCGACGGGCTCTTCTTGTCGTCCACGTAGAGGGTGGCGCCCGGGGGCAACTTCACCGTAATCGTCGCGCGGTCGGTCGTCGGCGCGGCCGGCGCGCTCGGGGTGGTACCCGTCGGCGCCGCGGGCGCCTCGCGAGTCGGCGGCGTGGCCTTCGCCGGCTCGGGCCCGGTCTTACCGGTCACCGGCGCGGGCGCCGGCGGCG
>JBJSXS010000431.1:0-4675 GCA_046086545.1 Gemmata sp. | reverse complement strand
CGCGCCGATGCCGTGGCGCGCGGCCGGGCCGAGCGCCCCGTGGATGCCGATGCGGTTCGCGTAGCACCCGGTGAGCAGCGACGCCCGGCTCGCGGAACACACCGGCTGCGACACGTGGAAGTCGGTGAGCCTCACGCCCTGCCGCGCGAGCCTGTCCAGGTTCGGCGTCTCGAAGCCCTTCGCGCCGAAGCACCCGACGTCGCCGTACCCCTGGTCGTCGGTGAAGATGAGTACGACGTTGGGCGCGCCCGCCGCGAACGTGGCCGAGAGCAGGAGCGCCGCGAGGCAGAGTGGTGTGCGGTTCATGGCCCGTCACGATACCCGCCGGCGGCGCCGTTCGCTAGTGTCGAGGGTGTAAGCCGTCCGCCCGCGTGCGGTATCATCCCGGCGGGCGCCCGCCTTTCGTCTCCCGGAGTGGCCATGACCCGCTTTGCTCTCGCCGGTGTTGCTTCCGTTGCCCTAGTCGCGCTCGCTCGTGCCGACGACTGGCCGCAGTGGATGGGGCCGAACCGCGACTGCGTGTGGACCGAGAAGGGGATCGTCGAGAAGTTCCCGGCGGGCGAGATGAAGCCCGTCTGGAGGGTGCGGGTCGCGGCCGGGTACTCCGGGCCGGCGGTCGCCGGCGAGAAGGTGTACCTGACCGACCGCGTGCTCGCGAAGGGCGCCAAGAACCCGGACGACCCGTTCGACAAGGAGCAGAAGGTGGCCAGCACCGAGCGCGTGCTGTGCCTGGACGCGAAGACCGGCAAAGAGCTGTGGAGGCACGAGTACGACTGCACCTACCAGATCAGCTACCCCGCGGGCCCGCGCTGCACGCCCACCGTTCACGGCGGCAGGGTGTACACGCTCGGGGCGATGGGCGACCTCCGCTGCCTCGACGCGAACACCGGCAAGTTGGTCTGGTCGAAGGACTTCCCGAAGGACTACGACGCGAAGGTGCCGATGTGGGGCTTCTGCGGGCACCCCCTGGTGTACAAGAGCCTGCTCGTCTGCGTGGCCGGCGGGCCGAAGGCGACGGTGGTCGCGTTCGACCTCGGCACCGGGGCCGAGAGGTGGAAGGCGCTCGACGCCCGCGACCCCGGGTACAGCCCGCCCACGCTCATCAAGGCCGGCGGCACCGACCAGGTGCTGGTCTGGCACGCCGCGGCCCTGAACGCGCTCGACCCGAACACGGGGAAGCTGTACTGGAGCGCGCCGCTCGAGCCCATGTACGGCATGTCCGTCATGGCCCCCCGGCAGAGCGGCGACCTGCTGTTCGCCGGCGGCATCGGCACCAGCGCGGTGCTGAGGCTCGACAAGGACAAGCCGGGCGCAACGGTGCTGTGGAAGGACGCGGCGGAGAAGGGGGCTACGAAATTGCCGAAGGGCCGCGGGCTGTACCCGGTGAACATGACCCCGTTCGTGGACGCCGGCACCGTCTATGGCGTGGACCAACCCGGGATGCTGCGCGCGGTGGACCTGGCGACCGGCAAGAAGCTGTGGTTCACGCACCGGCCGGTGATCGGCATGGAGGAGGCGGAAGACTTCAAGGGCTCCGCGAGCGGCACCGCCTTCGTGGTGAAGAACGGCGACCGGTACTTTCTGTTCGCCGAGACGGGCGACCTGATCGCCGCGAGGCTGACCCCGAACGGCTACGAGGAGTTGAGCCGCACGAGGTTGCTGGAGCCGACCGGGGCCGCGTTCGGGCGGAAGGTGCTGTGGACGCACCCGGCGTTCGCGAACAAGTGCGTGTTCGTCCGCAACGACAGGGAACTCGCGTGCTTCCCGCTCGGGGCCGAGTAGTTCGGACGGGCCCCGAAGCGCGAACCGGCCCCGTGCCCCGGTTCGCGCTTCGGCGATGATCCGCCGCTCGCCTCCCGCTGTGCGGCCCCTCCCCGCGTTCGCAACCGCCCGCGTTCGCGGACGGCGCGCCGCCGAAGGGGTGCCCGATGGCGGGGCACCGCTCCGTGCGCGGGGTCCGAGGGGCCGCGCGACTGCTGTTCGCCGGCGCGCTCGTGCCGCTCGGCCTCATCGGCACCACGCGCGGCCTCGTGGAAGAGGCGCGCGAGCTGATCGAGCGGCAGGGGGCTACGAACACGCAGCGAAACGCCCGCCGGCGTGTGGGGGGGTGGCGTTGGTCCCCGCGGGGCCGCCGCGTCAGACGCGGATCACCACCTCTTCGACCGGGAACCGCGACTTGGCGGCGCCCGCGGCCGCGTCCTCCGGCGACCGGTACCCGGCGGCGGCGATCACCACCGAGCCGAGCCCCTTGTCTTTCAGCCCCAGGATTTCGTCGTACTTGTCGGCCTGGAACCCCTCCATCGGGCACGCGTCCACGCCCACCAGCGCGGCGGCCGACAGGAACACGCCGAGCGCGATGTAGCACTGCCGGGCGGCCCACCGGTGCGCCTGGGCCGCGTCCATCCGCGCGAGCGACCCGAGCATCATCTGCCGGTACCCGTCGAGCTTGGCGGGCGCGACGCCGCGCACGTCCGCGGTGCGCCGGACGTGCGCCTCCACGTCGTCGTTCGTGGGCGGGTTCTTCGCGGCGAACACCACGAGGTGCGACGCGTCCAAGACCTGCGGCTGGTTCCACGACACCGGGTGCAGCTTCTGCCGCACCGCCGGGTCGGTGACCACGACGAACTTCCACGGCTGCAGCCCGTAGGACGACGGCGCGAGGGTTGCAGCCTGTTCGAGCTTGGCCCACAGGTCGGGCGCGATCTTCTTGGTCGGGTCGAACTTTTTAGTGGCGTACCGCCAGTTAAGCTGGCACAGAATGGTGTCGGGCGCGACCGGCATGATTACTCCTGACCGGATTGAGATGGTGCAACGCTTTATTGTTAGCGACCGCGCCCCGTCTTTCACGCTCTGCGGGTCCGGGCAACGGCTCGGGTCGCGATCGAACGTCACGAGCGGAGACCAAAATGAACACGTCCGCGCCGCGGCTGACCCTCGACGAGTTCCTGCGCAAGCACGGCGGCGACAACGCGGAGCTGATCGACGGCGTGGTGGTGCCGCTGGTGCCCGCCGGGATGCTGTGCGGGCACGTAGCGGCGCGAACGGTGTCCCTGCTGGGCTCCTTCGTGAACGAGCACAAACTCGGGGTGGCGTGGTCGAACGACGCGTTCGTGCTGATTCGCAAAGCCCCGCCGCGGGTGCGCGGCGCCGATTTTTGCTTCTGGGCGAACGGTGCGAGTCCGGAAGGCGCTGCGCCCGAGTGGGTGATCGAGGCCCCGCCCGAGTTGTGCGTCGAGTTGCGCTCCCTCACCTACGACTGGCCGCACATCCTGGAGAAGGTTTCGGACTATCTGGCCGCGGGCGTGAAGGCGGTTCTGGTGCTGGACCCGTACACGCAGACCGCGTGCGCGTTCCGGCCCAACGGGCCGCCGCTAACCCTGAGCGCGGGCGACGAACTGACGCTGCCCGACGTGCTGCCCGGGTTCGCGGTGCCGGTCGCCCGCTTCTTCGAGTGACACCAGGGCGCTCTTCTGTGACCAGGGGCCGCGGCCCGGTGCGCGCCCGCCCGCTTCAGCGGGCCCGATGCTCCGCAAACCCGGGTCCGCTTTCGAGCGCACGCGGCCTGAAGGCGAAGGCGCTCCTTGACGCCGCGGCCGTCATGATTGGCACCGCGGCCGGTTTGGGCCGCCACCAGCGCCGCTCGCTCCGCGCGGTTCGGCGGCGGCGAGGAGCTCAAGTCCGGCGCCGGGCTGAAAGATAAGGAACGCGAACTGCGGCCGCCGGTGGGCGTCATCAACGTCAAGTGCCAGGAACTGACCAACAGCGGCGTGCCGCGGTTCCCGTTGTACGTCGGGCTGCGGCCCGGCGGTGCTCCGCCGGCGCGCACGTCGGTGTCGGCGGTAACCCCGGTGGCTTCGCCGCCCGGGCCGTCGGGAGTTACGAACCGCTATTTCGACTTCACCGAGGCGGCGAGAGCGCAGAAGTGCCATGTCGAGGAGCCGCGGCCGTCACGCCAACCGCTTGCGGCTTCGCGTGTTCGCCCCGCGAAGTTGCAAGCGGCTCACCTGTGTCAAGCCACCACATTCTTGTCGAACGGGTTTTCGGCGGCCCACCGCTTCTCGGCCACGGCCTTCTGCTCGGCGGTCAGCGGGTGGCTGAACGACCACGCGTGCCCGAACGGGTCGATCACCTGCCCGTACCGGTCGCCCCAGAACATGTCCGCGGCCGGCATCGTCACCGTCGCGCCGGCCTGTTGCGCCTTGGCGATGGCGTCGTCGCAGTTGGGCACACACAGGTGCAGCGTCACCGGCGACGGCCCCGCCGGGGTGCGCGACACCCCGCCGCGGTACTCGGGGAAGTCGTCGCACAGGAACAGGGACGCGTCACCGACTTTTAGCGCCGCGTGCATCAGGCGCCCGTCGTTGGTCGGCATCCGCGCGACCTCGATAGCCCCCAGTGCGCTGACGTAGAACTCGATGGCCTTCGCCGCGTTCTTCACCACCAGGTGTGGAATCAAGCCCTTCGTTTCGGACATGCGGCCCCTCTCCTCTAAAAACAGATGGGGAGCATACCCTGCGCGCCGGCACGATGAAAGGTCGGTTGTGCGGGCGGGCGGCCCTTTCTCTCTGAGCGCGTCCACCAAACCAGGAGCCGCGCAGGCGCAAGCGATTTGCCATGAACGCCGTTCGGGAGTGCTCGCACACGCGGGCACCCCGTCGGCCCGCGCCTCGGGCCC
>JBJSXS010000430.1:0-2994 GCA_046086545.1 Gemmata sp. | reverse complement strand
GCTCGGACGGCCGGAACCGGGTGATGCTCGCGCCGTTCGGCAGCAAAACGGGCCGCAACCAGCCCTCGAACTCCAAGTTCGTCTTCGGCCCTTCGGCGTGGTTCCGGTCGATCATCAAACCGCCGCCGGGCCGGGCGATAGCGTACATCGACTGGTCGCAGCAAGAACTCGCCATCGCTGCGGCTTTGTCGGGTGACGTCAACATGCAGAACGCTTACAGGTCGGGGGACTTCTACCTGTCCTTCGCCCGGATGGCCGGGGCGGTGCCCGCCGACGCCACGAAGCGGAGCCACGCCGCCCAACGCGAGCAGTTCAAAACCGTGTCTTTGGGCGTGTTGTACGGGCTGTCGGCCGAGGGGCTGGCGTTGAAGTTGGGCGTGCCCACGGCTTACGGCCGCGACCTTCTCCGAATGCACAAGGACGTGTTTCGGGCGTTCTGGCGCTGGTCGGACATGGTGGAGATCGAGGGCATGTTGGCCGGAAAACTGACCACGGTGTTCGGGTGGAAGGCCCGCGCCTCGCGAGACGCAAACGCCCGGTCGCTGAGGAATTTTCCGGTGCAGGGCAACGGGGCCGAGATGATGCGGGTGGCCTGCTGTCTCGCCACGGAAGCCGGCATCACCGTTTGTTGCCCTGTCCACGACGCTCTGTTGGTAGAGGCCGAGGAGTCGGAGATCGAAGCCGTCGTCGGCCGCGCGCAAGAGATCATGAGGGCAGCAAGCGAAGTCGTCCTGAACGGCTTCTCGCTCCGCACGGACAGCAAGATCGTCCGTCACCCCGGACGGTACACCGACCCCCGCGGCGAGGTCATGTGGAACACCGTGATGGAACTGTGCGGGAGGTCATCCGATGCGTGACGACTTCTTCGATGATCTGGACCGGCTCCGACTCACCCCGCGCGGAAACCCGTTACCGACACGCGCGCCGGCAGACTCATCACCAAAGCAGTTGCAGAGCCGACGGGTCCGGGGTGAGTTTCTGAAAGGTCCGGTGCCGCTGGTGTGGCTGACGGCGGCAGCCCAGCTGTCAGGGAAGTCGCCGCTCGCGGTCGGGCTAGCCCTGTGGTTTGAGGCCGGTCGCCGCCGGTCACCGACGGTGACTCTGACCAGCGCCATCCTCGCCCGGTTCGGCGTGGTGGACCGCAAAAGCAAGTACCGGGGCATCGTTGCCCTGGAACAAGCCGGGCTGATAAACGTGATCCGAGTTCCCCGTCGGAACCCGGTCGTCACGATCCTCAACGCCCGCAACTCGCCGCACGACGGCGGGGGCATCAACAACAACAATTAAAAGGGAAAATGAAATGAAAGATTATAAGTCCGTTAGGGTATACGAAAAAATGTACGGCGTAACTTGGAAAGAACTCGCCGCCGCAGAGCCGCAGCTGAACCACCTACTCGAACAAGCTGCGGATGCGGGCGACGGGTGCCGGAATCTGTGCGAAGTGGACCGCCGCTTCAATCCCTTCAAGAACATCATCCACCAACTGGTCGGGTTCTGTGGGAAGCACCGTGGGCATCCCCTGCTCGGAACCCGAGAAGCCTACGATGTGGTGTACTGGAAACTGCGAAACGCGGTGGCAAACGACCGCCGTGGTCTGTGAGTCCACCAACGAGCGCGCGCGGGCGGGTGATCTTCACCGGCCCGCGCGTGTTGGTGTCCGCTGAGCATCCGCCCCCGAACTCCCGACAAAATTCCCGAACGATCTCCCGAAGCAAATCTCCCGAATTACTCCCGATCACAAGTCGTTATCTGGTAGTCACTTATAAGTACACCCGACAGGAGTCGAACCTGTAACCCTCGGTTCCGAAGACCGATGCTCTGTCCAGTTGAGCTACGGGTGCTTGTTGATTGTTTTTACTTCTGTTCGCGTCCTATTAGCTGCATCTCGATTTCGGGAGACGACACCAGTTCCGATGCCCGGCATAAACGAACATGGCGGGGTGCGTTAGCAGAACCCCACGGCCTCAACACAACTTACGTTCTGAAGAACGGCCACCTCGCCCAGGGCGATTCTACCGCGCCTGCCTGGCTGAACAAGCCGAAGAAACCGTATCCCGAGTTGCCGCCGGTTCCGCGTGCGTCGAAGAGATGGGCGCAGAAAACCACGGGACGATGCACGACTCCGCGCGCAGGACGATGCCGACTGTGCATTGAAAAAGCACATGTCTCGGCGACCACCGGAACTAACCGACCGAACTCCCGATGAGGTGCAACTCCGGGTCGGGTTCCTCTGGGTCACCAGACCGGAACGGTTACCTTTAAAATGATGCCCTATCATCCCTTCCATGCATTCCAAGTTGAGTGCCGGGTGCGATAATCCCGCACGTCCGCTCTGTGGGGGCGCCGGGAGCAACGCCGGTCCCTAGCATAGGTACGCCCCTCCGCCAGCCACCGCCAAGGAGGGCACGTTACGGCTGGACACCCGAGCCCCGGCTACCATGAGCTGCTGTGGTGTGTGTTTTTCATGCCAGATCGGTCGTCGTGTGGCTCCGCGCCGGCCGGCGCGATATTTTGTTCGCACCCCTCGCTCACGGAGGCGCTCATGTCGAGTCCGGCCGATCCGCTCCTCACAACCACGTTCTCGGACTTGCGCGGCCCGGCGTCGAACGGCCACGAAGACACCGAAGCCGCGGCCGCGCCCGGCGATGCGCCGGTGCCGGGGTTCGGCCCGCCGGCGGTGAACGGCGAGGTGGGCACGCTCGGCCCGTACCGGGTGCTCAAGCAACTGGGCAGGGGCGGGATGGGGGCCGTGTACCTGGCGCTGGACCCGCGTCTGGATCGCCAGCTGGCGCTGAAGGTGATGCTGCCAGAGTTCGCGGCGAATAACGAGGCCCGCGAGCGGTTCCTGCGCGAGGCGCGGGCCGCCGCCAAGGTGAGCCACGACAACGCGGTGACGGTGTTCGAGGCCGACATGCGGGACGGGGTGCCGTACATCGCGATGCAGTTCCTCCAGGGGTACCCGCTGGACGAGTACCTGAAGAAGAAGGGCGCGCC
>JBJSXS010000429.1:0-2212 GCA_046086545.1 Gemmata sp. | reverse complement strand
GGACGACGCGGGAACTCACGCCACCCGGCGCAGGTACGCCGACGGCCAGTGGGTCACGTGCTGCTGGATCTTCCCTTCGTTGAACAGAAAACCGGGCTCCTCGAGCGCGAACCGCGGGTTCGCGGCGGCGAACTCGCGGGCCGCCTCCGACGGGTTGTCCCACTCCCACCCCGGCTTGGACCCGGGTCGGCCCGCCACCTGGCTCATGATGCCATCGGTCGCCACGATGTACGATCCGGCGCTCACCAACCCCGCGTACACATCCAGTTCGGCGCGCACGTGCGCCTTCGTGTGGTTCGAGTCCAGCAGGACCAGCACGCGCTCGCCCGGCTTGATGAGCGCCTGCACGTGGGCCACCGTATCCGGTGCGGTCGAACTGCCCTCGACGAGCGTGATGTAGCCGGCGAGCGGGTGCGCCTCGATGGCCGCGCGGTTGTGCGGTCGGATCTCGATGTCGATCCCAATCACACGCCCCCGGTCGGTCGCCTTGCACAGGCTGGCGTAGTAGACCAGCGAGCCGCCGTGCGCGACCCCGGTCTCCACGATTACGTCCGGCTTCACCCGGTGGATGATCTCCTGAATGCGGATCATGTCCTCGGGCAGCTGAATGATGGGCCGCCCGAGCCAGGTGAAGCTGTACGCGTACTTCTGCGTCCACCCGACGGTGATCCAGTGTTCGGTGATGAGCCTGAACGCCTCCGGCGAGTCGAGCGGGTGCGCCTCGCTCGCGCCGGCGCTTTTGGCGGTCACCGTTCGAGAGTCGGTGTCGATCACGAGCTGCATGGGGCGGCCTCCTGCATGGGGTCGATGACGTCCGTGAGCGGGCTGAGTGTCGCGAGCCGGTGGCGAATCTCGGCGAGGTAGTTCGGGTTGAACACCAGGACCGCGGCAGCGCCCGCGGCGGCCTCCGGCGGCACGATGGGGTGCCCGGTGCCGGACAGGTACTTGCCCTGCTTGGCGGGGTTCACGTCCACCACCCCGGCGAGCTTCGTGCGGTCGGGGTCCGCGAGGTTGCCGAACGTGACGCCCTTGGCGCCCGCCCCCCACGCGTACACCGGCCCCCGCGCGGAGGCTTCCGCGAGGAGCTCGTCCCAGCGGGCGCGGCGCACGCGCTCGTCGGCCGCGAGCGCGCGGGCTAGGGCAACGGTTTCGGGCACGCGCCCGCGGGACGGACGGTCGGCGCCCGGCGCGCGACCCTCGGCCCACAGGTACTGCCCGCCGAACAGGTGCCGCACGCCGCTCACCGCGAACCCGGCCCGCTCCAGCGCGAGCGTGAGGCTGCCCGCGGTGAACAGCGAGCAGTGCTCGTAGAAGAAGTCCCACGGCACGCGGTTGCGGAGGATCCACTCGGCGCACGGGGTCTCGAAGAACACCCGGGTTCCGCCCGACGCGCCCGCCCCGGCGCGCACGGTGCGCAGCAGCTCGAGCGGGCTGGGGATGTGCTCGATCACGTGGCGGCACGTCACCGCGTCGGCGGGAACGGCGGTGCCGGGGCCGTAGAAGTCGCGCACGAACCGCGCGCGCCCGCCGAGGATTTCGAGCGGGCCGAGGTACGAGGGGTCGAACCCCACCGCGTCACACCCGCATCCGGGGTGCGCGAGCAGCTTGCGCAGGAACCCGCCCTTGCCGCACCCGACCTCGACGACGCGCCCCGAGCGAACGCCGCAGGCCGTTACGATGTGGTCGGCGAGCGCGTCCAGGTGCGAGTTGAACGCCGGCGAGCAGTCCTGCGTGTTCTCGTAGTTCGGGCCGTAGTCCACCAGAGTCGGGTCGAACGCTGCGTTGAACACGAACCCGCAGTCGGCGCAGGCGCTCATCTCCAGGTCGCCGCGCGCGATCGCCCGCGCCGCTTGCGGCGTGTCGAACAGCACGTTCTGATGAACCGGCACGCCGCGCCGCACGAGGAACACTTCCGTGTTGGCGGCGGCGCACACGGGACAAGGTTTATGCGGCACGGTTTGAGCTCCACCAAGACGCCGCTTCGCGCAGCCCGTTCGCCAACTCGATGCCCGGGCGCCAGCCCACCTCGTCGCGCAGTCTGGCTACGTCCGCCACGAGCAGCGGCGGGTCGTTCGCGGGCGCCGCGCGCGCGCCGAGGCGAACGAGGTCCGGGCGCCCGCACGCGCGGGCCACGTGCCCGATCACGTCGCGCACCGCGACCGCGTCCCCCGAGCCGATGTTGACCGCCCCGCGCACGCCGCTCGCGGCGAGC
>JBJSXS010000428.1:0-4243 GCA_046086545.1 Gemmata sp. | reverse complement strand
CATCAACCTGCGCGACCCGATCAAGCCGCTGGACGGCAAGGACGCGGTCGAAACCATTCGCATCAACTTGCGACAGGTCGCCGAGCAGCGCACGAAGACGAGCCGCGTGATGATCGGGTTCCTGAACCACCCGAACTTCGGCTGGGGCGTGCGGGCCGAGGAGATGCTTTTGGCCGACGAGCTGAAGTTCTTCGAGGTGTTCAACGGGCACCCCGGGGTGCGCAACGCGGGCGACGCGGACCACGCCAGCACCGAGCGCGTCTGGGACATCACGCTCGCGCTGCGGCTCGGCAAGCACAAACTGCCGGTCGTGTACGGGCTGGCGACCGACGACTCGCACGGGTACCACGAGTACGGTCTCGGCAAGGTGAACCCGGGCCGCGGGTGGGTGATGGTGCGCGCCCCGTTCCTGACCGCCGACGCCGCGGTCACGGGCCTGGAAGCGGGCGACTTCTACTCCAGCACGGGGGTCGTGCTGAGCAACGTCTCGCGCGACGGCGACAAGCTCAAGCTCGCGATCAAGGGCGAACCGGGCGTGACCTACAAGACCGAGTTCGTGGCGACGATGAAGGACGCCGACCTCTCCGAGACGCCGAAGGTGACGAAGGACAAGGACGGCAAGGAGACCCCGGTGACGAGCGCGTACTCGGCCGACATTGGCAAGGTGGTCGCGACGTCGGGCGATCTGAACCCGACGTACACGCTGACCGGGAAGGAGCTGTACGTCCGCGCGAAGGTGACGAGCAGCAAGCCGCACCCGAACCCCTACGCGAAGGGCGACGTGGAACTCGCGTGGACGCAACCGGTGGTGCCGTAGGACAGGGTTCCAGCCTGTCACTCGCTAAGCGGAACAGGCTGAAGCCTGTCCTACGTGGCGCGGTACCGGAAGTTACAGCACGCGGCGCCTTCCATGATGGTCTGAGTGCGCGTGAACGCGATACCGGGGTTGAAGCCCTCGATCATCGCGGCGTCGCGGTTGCACGACAGCAACCCGCCGAGGTCCGCGAGGCCCAGGCGGGTGTACATCTCGGCGAACCGGCACCGGGTCACGTCGAAGTCGAACGCGGTCCCGTCGTCGCGCAGCACGGTCAACTCCAGCGCGCCGCCCTCGGTCCACTTCTCGACCGCGCGTTTCAGGTGCGCGAGGGAGTCGCCGCCGGCAGCGGCCGCACACCCGGCGTCCTTCGCGAGCGTGCGAATCACGTCAGCCACAATCTCCCGCGCGCGGGCCTCGCCGACCTCGGCCGCGAACGCGCGGAACAGCGGCGCGATCACGCCCGCTTCGATTTCGCGCCGCTGCAGTAACGGGAGTGGGATCACTGTTGAGCTCACGGTTCGACGCCGGGGCGGCCGCCTTCGCCCGCTTCCGGTCCGAACCACGCACCGGGATCGAGCTTGTAGTACGCCGCGAGCAGCGCGTACAACTCGGGGTGCTCGGCCCGCAGGTCGGCGGGGCGGCAGAAGAACGACTCGCTCGCGTCCGCGAAAAACTCCATCTCGTTGTCGGCCGCGTGCTCCGTGAAGAGCGTGCCCGCCCCGCTCTTAACCGCGCGGCGGTGGTCCTCGAGCGCCACCGCCGTCACGTACCGCCACCGAGATTCGAGGGCGCGGTCGCCGAGGTCCGGAGCGCTCGCGCTGATGCCGTCGCGGAAGTCGAGCTGGTGCGCGAACTCGTGAACGACGACGTTGAAACCTGCTGCCGGCGCGCGCCCCTCGGGCAGCACCACGTCCCACGCGAGCAGCACCGCGGCGCGGTCCACCGCTTGCCCGGCCAGCGCGGTGTCGCTCAGGCGGTCGTCCTCCCAGTCGTCCGCCGCAACCGGCGTCCTGAACTCTGTGGGGAACACCACGACATCGCGCACCCGCGGGTAGAAGTCGTGGTCCGCGCCGAGCAGCGGGAGCGCGGCTTGCGCGGCGATGGTCACGCGCATCTCCTCCGTGACAAAGAGCCCGCCCCGCCCGAGCCACCGCTTCTCCGCAATCAGCACGCGGGCGAGCTCGCGCAACCGCGCCTGCTGCCGGGCGGGAAGCAACGCGTAATGCCGCACGTTGCGTTCAAGGATCGGAACCCACCACGCCGGGAACGGCTCCGCGAGCAACTTGCGCCGCCGGCGGGCGCGCAGCCAGGAAAGGAGCATGGGTCACGCCTGCGGCTCGGCCGCCGCGCCGGCGGCCGCAGCGGATACGCCCTTCACCAGGAAGCACAGCATGTTGCGCCCGTAGCGGCGCACGTCCCACGCCGCCGGGTCGGGGAGGCGCTCCACCGGGAACCCGTCCTCAGTCTGGATCGTCAGTACCGACTCGGGCGGCGCCTTGCTCAGGAGCAGGTTCACCAGCGCGAGGAACTCCTCGGGCTTCTCGGTCAGGTCCGGGAACGGCGGACTGAGGAACAGGTTCACCGCGTCCTTTGGCGGGAGCCAGCGTTCGGCCCACCGGTGTGCGTCGGCCTTGATGACCTGCACCTTCGCGCCGACGCCGAACTGGTCCGCGTACTTCTGGATGTCGTTTACCTGCCGGGCGTCCTTCTCAATCAAACGTGCGGCGGTGGCGCCGCGGCTCACCGCTTCGAGGCCGACGACCCCGGTGCCGGCGAAAATGTCGTAGAAGACGCGATCAGGGACCGCGTTCCCGAGGATGCTGAACAGCGCCTCGCGCACCATCTGCGGGGTCGGGCGCATCCCCTCGTGAACCACGACGGTGAGTTTCCGCCCGCGGAGTGACCCGGCCACGATCCGGACTTGCGTTTTTTCGAGCATGTTGCCCTGACAACTTGACAGCGCCGGCGCCCAGTACCCCACCATTTTACTATTTCCGGCCGCGCCCACGCGCTACAAGCCCCGATAACCGAACTGTGCGATTTTTCGCGGCCCGAAAGTGGACACAGCCGGCCTTTTCCCGGTGCGCGGGGCCGGTTATAAGGTTCCGGACGGTCGGTCTGCGCGAACCAGTCCCGAGGAGGTTTTCCCCATGCGTTCCGCCGCTTTCACACTGGCCGCACTGCTGTTCGCCGCGACGGTGGGAGCGGCGCAACCGCCTGTCCCTGGAACACCTGTGACAGGTCAGCCACCACTGCCGCCCGGGGCGCCGCCCGCACCGGCAGCGGCCAAGCCGGACCCGAAACTCGACCCCCACCTGGCCGAGTGGGAAAAGAAGATGGTCGGCGTTAGCAACTTGCGTGCCGAAATCGAACTGGCTCGCACTGACGCGGTGTTCAAGAAGACCACGAACTTCAAGGGCGTCGTGCTGTGCATGAAGCCCAACTACGCGGTGCTGCGTCTGGACAACACGGCCGACCCCACGAAGACCGATTACGAGGCGTTCATTTGTAACGGCAAGGCGGTGTTCGCGTACAACGGCGTCGCCAAAACTGTCACCGAGTTCAAGTTCCCGCAGGGCGGGGCCGGCGTCGATAACCTGATGCTCGACTTCCTGTCCGGGATGAAGGCGAAGGACGTGAAAGAGCGGTTCGACATCAACCTGTTCAAGACCGACGACAACTACATCTATCTGGACATCAAGCCGCTCTTGGGCAAGGACCAGAGAGAGTTCAAGCACCTGCGACTGGCGCTGTACGGGCCGGGCGCCAACACCGCCAGGGTCGCGTACCTACCGGCCCAGGTGTACATGCTCAAGCCGAACGACGACACCGAGGTGTGGAAGTTCACCGGCCCGCAGGTGGACCTGCCGAACGTGGAGCCCAAGCACTTCCAGTACGTCGAAATCCCCGACAAGGGGTGGAAGTTCCAGCAGGCCCCGGCCGCCCCGGCGCCCAACGGCGGCGCGGCCCCGGGCAGCGCGCTGCCGGCCGGGGGTGTCGTGCGCCCAAACAAGTAACGCTCCCGCGCTCCGAAGCACCCGAACGCCCGCGCCCCGCACGGGCGTTCACTTTTTGGATTTTCTCATCCCACTTTCACGGGCCCGGCGTAACGATGTGGGCAGCCGACGTGAACTGGTATCCGCGCCGGCGGCTGATACACCTCTCTACCATCTGAAGGGGAAGTCATGCGAGCGATGCGGTGTCTATTGGCGGCCGTGCTGGCCGCGGGGATCGTGACGGTGGTCGCGGCCCAGCAACCGGGCGGCGGGTTCGGGTTCGGCGGCGGGGCCGGCGACGTCAACACGCTGGTGCTGACCAACGCGGCCCTTCAGGAAGAGCTGAAGGTCACCGCCGACCAGAAGAACAAGTTCAAGTCGGTGACCGAAAAGCAGACCGAGGCCATGAAGGGCCTGCGCGACCTGTTCG
>JBJSXS010000427.1:0-2862 GCA_046086545.1 Gemmata sp. | reverse complement strand
GGAAAGGAAAGGGGAAGGTCGGGGGGGGGCCCCCTCCGGCCCCACACCCGGCTCGTGCTTACCTAACGGGCCGCGCCTTACGGAGCCTTCCTCGGCTCGAAGTCGTAAACCACTGGCGTCTCCCACTTCTTCAGGTGCTTGTCCACGAACTTGGTGTGCGCCGAGTCGCTCAGGTACGTCTTCAGCGCGTCCGCGCTGTCGAACACCAGCACCAGCGCGACGGTGTAGTCGCTGACCGCGTCCGGGGTGCCCTTCGCGGCCGGCTTGCCCGCCCACACCCCGCGCACGCCCTTGATCTTCACGAGGTCCCTGTTCGCGTCGTCGATCAGCGACTGCACCGCGGCGCTCGACGAGTCGGACTTGAGCTTCAGCAGCACGACGTGGACCAGGCCCGCCCCCTTGTACCCGTCGAGCGCCGTTTGCAGGTCCTTGATCGACTTGTTGTCGGCCTTGTCGTCGCCCTTCGACTTCTTCAGCTCGGCCGTGAGTTGCTTGTTCGCGTTGCTCAGTTGCTGCACCTCGGTCTTCAGCACGTTGTTCTGCTGCGCGGCCTGCTGCAGTTTCTGTTCAAGGGCCTGAACCTTCTGCTCCAGCGCCGCGGCCTTGTCCTTCTTGTCTTGCGCGGCGGCCGGTTCGGCGCGGTCCGCAACCAGGAAGCACGACGCGGCGAACAGCGCCGCACAGATCGCGATGCGAGTCATGGCGAACCCCACGAAGTGAACAGGTATGACAGCCGTACTATAACCCCGGGACGAACGCCCGAGATCGCCTAACTTGCGCGCGAGCACAATTTTGCCGCCAGGTCCACCGCCCGCACGAAGCTGGACACGTCTGCGGCGCCGGCCCACGCGATGTCGAACGCGGTCCCGTGGTCCACGCTGGTGCGCACGATCGGCAGCCCGAGGGTGACGTTCACCGCGTCCTCGAAGGCCAGCGCCTTGAGCGGGATCAGCCCCTGATCGTGGTACATGCACACGTAGGCGTCGCACGCGGCGCGGCACTTGGGCAGGAACGCGGTGTCCGGCGGCACCGGGCCGCTCACGTCGATGCCGGCCGCGCGGCACGCTTCAACGGCGGGCGCGATGATTCGCTCCTCTTCGCGCGCGCCGAAAAGCCCGTGCTCGCCCGCGTGCGGGTTCAGGCCGCACACCAGCAGGCGCGGCGCCCGCCCGCGGATGCGGCGCACCGCGGCGGCCGTCAGCTCGATGGTGTCCTTGATGCTCTCGCGGGTGAGGAGGGCCGGCACCTCGCGGAACCCGACGTGGGCGGTCACGAGGCTGCACGTGATGGCGTCCGCGGTGAGCATCATGCAGTGCCGCGGGGCCCGCGTGCGGCTGGCGAGAATCTCCGTGTGCCCCGGGAACGGGACGCCGGCCGCGTGCAGCGCCTCCTTGTGCAGCGGCCCGGTCGCGATGGCGTCCACCGCGCCCGCGAGCGCCGCGTCGATGGCCGACGTGACGTACTCGTAAGCGGCCGCCCCGCAGGCGGCCGACACCCTGCCCGGCTCGGCCCCCGAGCCGAGCGCGGTCAGGTCGCGCACCGCGCGGAGGTCGGGCGCCGGCCACGCGAGCCGGTTCGCCACCCGCCGCAGTACGCCCGCGTCCCCGTACACGACCGGCTGGCACGCGGCGCGCACGCGCTCGTCGCGGAGCAGGCGCAGGCACAGTTCGGGGCCGACCCCGGCCGGGTCGCCCATCGTGATCGCGATTCGCGGGAGGCGCACCATGAGGGGAAGCGGTCCTTTGCGGGCGAGCGCGGGCGGGCTAAAATGCCGGTCGCCGACATTGTAGTGCCGCGCCTGCCTGCCTAGCCCCGGCGAGGGTGAAAGCCGACTCATGAGCGCTCAAGCCACACCCGCGCCGCCCGCCGCGGCCCCGCCGCGCGTCGCGTCCGTGGACGCGTACCGCGGGTTCGTCATGCTCCTGATGATGGCCGAGGTGCTGAACCTCCGCGCAATTAAGAAGGCGCTCCCGGACTCGGCGCTCTGGAACTTCCTCGCGTTTCACCAGGACCACGTCGCGTGGCGCGGGTGCTCGCTGCACGACCTCATCCAGCCGTCGTTCTCGTTCCTCGTGGGCGTCGCGGTGCCGTTCTCGCTGGCGTCGCGCGCGGCCCGCGGCGAGCCCGGGTGGCTCGGGTGGCTGCACGCCGCGTGGCGCGCGGCGCTGCTCGTCGCGCTCGGCGTGTTCCTGCGGTCGGTGGGCAGGCCGCAGACGAACTTCACGTTCGAAGACACCCTGTCGCAGATCGGCCTGGGGTACCTGTTCCTGTACGGCCTCGGGCGGCTGCGCGCGCGGTGGCAGGTCGCCGCGTTCGGCGCCGTCCTGGCGGGCTATTGGCTCGCGTTCGCGCTGCACCCGCTGCCGCCGGCCGACTTCGACTACAAGGCGGTGAGCGGCCTGCCGCCCGAAGAGCGGCCGACCGGGTTCGCGGCACACTGGGACAAGAACACGAACGCCGCGCGGGCGTTCGACGTGTGGTTCCTGAACCTGTTCCCGCGGGAGGCGCCGTTCACCCACAACCGCGGCGGGTACGCGACGCTCAGCTTCGTCCCGACGCTGGCGACCATGATCCTCGGGCTGCTCGCGGGCGGGGCACTGCGCGCGGCACACGCGCCGCGGGCCGCCCTCACGCGGTTCGCGGGCGCCGGCCTCGCGCTGCTCGCGGGCGGCTACCTGCTCGACTGCGCCGGCGTGTGCCCGAGCGTGAAGCGCATCTGGACGCCCGCGTGGGTGCTGTTCAGCGGCGGGTGCTGCGTCCTGCTGCTCGCGCTGTTCGCGGCGCTGCTCGACACCGGGCTGCCGGCCGGCTGGGCGTTCCCGCTGAAGGTGATCGGCGCGAACTCGATCGCGGCCTACGTCG
>JBJSXS010000426.1:0-2486 GCA_046086545.1 Gemmata sp. | reverse complement strand
CCGAGTTCGTGGCGCTGTCGGCCGTGCTCTCCGGCGTGAAGGAGATCCGCGAGGTGGTGGAGCGGGCCGAGGAGCGGCGCGCGCTGCATCGCCGGCGCACGCTGCTGTTCGTGGACGAGATCCACCGGTTCAACCGGGGGCAGCAGGACGTGCTCTTGCCCGACGTGGAAGACGGCGTGGTCATCCTGATCGGTGCGACGACGCAGAACCCGTTCTTCGCGATCAACACCCCGCTGCTGTCTCGCAGCCAGATCTTCCGCCTCGAGCCGCTGACCCGCGACGACATCAAACTGCTCATCACTCGAGCCCTCAGCGACAGGGAGCGCGGCCTCGGCAACCTGAACGTGACGATCACCGACGACGCACTCGCGTTCCTGGCGGACGCGTGCGACGGCGACGCCCGCCGCGCGCTGACTGCGGTCGAGATTGGCGTGAAATCGGCGCTGGCGCCGGAGCACCCGAGGGCGGCCCCGCGCGCGGAAGTGAAGCGGGAACAAGGCACTGATACGTCGCCAGCGCTTACGACGTCCGAAGGTTCACCTCCCCCCTTTCCCCCGGGCAGGGAGGCGGGGGGCGGCGGTCCCGCGCACGGCATCCGTTTTGACCTGCAACTCGCGCAGGACAGCATCCAGCGGAAGGTGATCGAGTTCGACCCGACCGGCGACACGCACTACGACACCGCGAGCGCGTTCATCAAGTCCATGCGCGGGAGCGACCCGGACGCGGCGCTGTACTGGATGGCACGGATGCTCGCGGGCGGCGAAGACCCGCGGTTCATCGCGCGGCGGCTGGTCATCTTCGCGTCGGAGGACGTGGGCAACGCGGACCCCTTCGGCGTGGTTCTCGCGAACGCCGCGTGGGACGCGGTGGAGAAGGTCGGGCTGCCCGAGTGCCGCATCAGCCTCGCGCACGCGGTCACGTACCTTGCGACCGCGCAGAAGTCGAATGCGAGTTACATGGCGGGCGAAGCCGCCGCAAAGGACGTGAAGGAGGGCCGCACGCTGCCCGTGCCGCTTCACCTCCGCGACAAAGGTTACAAGGGGGCGAAGGAAACGTTCGGCCACGGCGTCGGGTACAAGTACGCGCACGATTTCGAGGGCGGGTGGGTCGATCAGCAGTACATCCCGACGGACGCGGAGTACTACCGCCCCACGGACCGCGGGCACGAGGCCAAGATCAAGGCCCGACTGGACGAACTGCGAAAGCGCAAGCAGAAGCCGGAGGGCGGAAAATGATGACGAAAGACGAGTGGGGAACGCGGGAGTTCCCCGGCCGCATGTTAGAGTACAGCAGACGCATCTCTGCGTTGAACTGGTTAACACGGTCTCGAAAATATCGGCTCGTCGCCACCGCGGTCGTACGAGAATTCCTTCGAGACGGAAAAGAAGAACCGGACACCGAGCGAACGATCACCGACATTCTGGACGCGGCGCAACACGCCTGGGAGGGCAACGGGAGCCGTGATGCATTGGCTCAAGCGATTCGCGCCGCTGGGTTCCAAGCTGGGTCGGGCATGCTACCGGATTGGAGCCGAATATTGAATTCGTTAGTCCACACCGAGGCGCTCGATGCCGCTCGGGGCGTTCTCGCTGCCACTCGGTTGGGTCGAGCCAGTGTGCCGAACAGATTCACCGCTCGGCAGTGCGACCTGGTCCGCGACGTATTCGGTAACCCGTTCCGCCCGGTCGCGTTCCTTCCCGAATGGCGCACCGACACCGCTAAGGCGCTCGCGCAAGGCATGTACGAGTCGCGTGAGTTCAGCGCGATGCCGATTCTCGCGGACGCGCTCCAAGACGCCGGGTGCGACAACGCTGACATCCTCTCGCACTGCCGGGCCGAAGGGCAGGTTCACGTTCGCGGGTGCTGGGTTGTGGACCTGGTGCAAGGTATGGCGTGACCGGGGCGTAGCACTAACGCTCGACATTCTAATTTTCGCTGACGTTCCTCATGGAACGGTGACACCGATCAGAGCAACCGGCGACGGGCCAGTTCGGGCAGCACGCTGTCGAGAATGGTCCGGCTCCACCGGTGGTTGTCGTGGAACAGCAGGATGTCGCCCGGGCGCACCAGTTCGATCACCTCTCGCGCGCACCGCAGGGCGTCGGGTTCGCTGCGGCACTGCCAGTCGCCGCTGTCGAGCGACCAGTGAACGCACTCCAACCTCAGGTGCCGCGCGGCGAGCCACAGCCCCGGGGTGAGCTTGCCAAAGGGGGCGCGCAACACTTTCGCCGTCGGCACAAGAGCCTGGCACTTTGCCACCTCGTCGCGCGCGGCACCGAGTTCGGTCCACCGCGGGACCGCGTGTGCGAACGTGTGGTTCCCGAGTGTGTGTCCCTCGCCCGTGATGCGCCGCACCAGTGCGGGATCGCAAATGCGGTCCCCGACAAGGAAGAATGTGGCGCGCAGGCCGAAAGCGGCGAGCCGGTCGAGTACCGCGGGCGTGTGCTCCGGGTGCGGGCCGTCGTCGAACGTCAACAGGACGCCCG
>JBJSXS010000425.1:0-7856 GCA_046086545.1 Gemmata sp. | reverse complement strand
GGTCAAGGTGGCGTCAGGAACGAAACCGTCGCGCCGCGATCAGCCACCGCAAGCGTCGTCTCGCCGAACTGCGGCCACCGCGAAGTAAACGAAAGAAGCCTGCGCTGTAGTACTAGCCACGCGGCCGAGGGCCACGCCGGGAGCAGACACACCGCCGCGGGGTTGCCTCGAAACGGCGTGTCGGTGAACGCGTCCACCACGGCCAGCGGGATCACTTGTCTTTCTCCAGAGGCTTGAAGAACTCAGCTGTCCTGTCCTCGGCCTTCGGGCCGCTCACGCGGATGTTGCGCACGCGCCCGGTGTCGTCGAACGAGCCGAACCCGATGTAGCCCGCCCCGAACGTCTTGTCTTCGGCCTTCATAATTGGTTTCGTAAGGTCGTCGAAAAACACTTCGATTGCCCCGCTCGCGGTGTCGCGGGTGATGCGCACCTTGTGCCAGGCGTCCTTCTTCCAGTTGATGCCTTTGGTCGTTTCCTTCGCGAAGTTCTTCCGCGGCGCCTCGTTGACGACGAACACGTTGTGCGCGTTCATGTCCGCGGCGCGGGCGATGTGGACGTAGTAGAACTTCTGCGGCTCGGTGAACCCGAAGTACAGGCACATGTCTTGGTGCCCGTACGCCTCGGTGGTGGACTGCAACTCGCAATCGAGGACGAAGTCGGTGAACTTCTTGTTCGCGATCAGCGCGATGTGAATCGGGCTGCGGTTCTTGGGGCTGTACGTGCTCTTGTACGCCTTCCGGTCGTAGTGCAGGTCGAGGTAACCCTTTCCGTCCTTGTCGGTGCCGTACTTCCACACGGCCGGGTCGCTGAACACGAAGTCGCTCGCGGCTTCGGGCTTCGCGAA
This sequence comes from Gemmata sp., assembly GCA_046086545.1. Lineage (GTDB taxonomy): Bacteria > Planctomycetota > Planctomycetia > Gemmatales > Gemmataceae > Gemmata. The sequence goes on along the minus strand of JBJSXS010000425.1, from coordinate 7,012 downwards.
GTCTTGCTTGTAAAGCTCCTTGAACCCGGCCGGAAGCTTGTCGTCCGCGGGCAGGGCCGCCACAAACACCGCAACGAGAGAAAGGGAGAGCAGGGGGCGCATCGTGAGCCTCGGAGGGAACTGGCACCTTTCGCCATGGTGCCGAGTAGACTACACTCTCCCGGGCTGGTCAACTCCCACGCGTGAGCGTAACCGATATGGCACCCTCCTTCGTACCGCGGCTCCTCGTCCCCGCGCTCGGTTTCGCGGCACTCGCTCTGGCGCTCTCGCTCGACTGGCGAACGCACGCACAGGAGAAGCAGCCGCCGCGCGAGAGGCCCGACCCGGCCGTGCGGCAAAAGTGGACGACCTCCAAGGTTGCCGGGTCGCCGGACGCCCCGCCGAAGTACACGTCCGTGCGTGCGTTCCCGGAGGTGCGGTTCAAGCACCCGGTGCTGTTCGTCCCGTGCCCGGGATCGGGCCGGCTGTTCGTGGGCGAGCAGGAGGGTACGCTGTACTCGTTCGCGAACAAGCCTGACGCGAAGAAGGAACTGTTCTTCGACCTGCGGAAGGAACTGAAGTTCGTCGATAAGCTGCCGGGCGCGACGGGCGTCGGCGAGCTGTACGGGCTCGTGTTCTCGCCGACGTTCCAGAAGGACCGCGCCTGCTACGTCTGCTACACGCTGAACACGAAGGAGCGGCCCAAAGACGGCCGTGTCGCAGACGGCTCGCGGGTGTCGCGCTTCAGGGTCAAGGACGCCGACCCGCCGCGCATCGACCCAGACAGCGAGGAGATCGTTCTCACCTTCACCGGCGGCGGGCACAACGGCGGGGACCTGCACTTCGGCCCGGACGGCCACCTCTACATCTCGACGGGCGACGCGAGCGGCCCGAACCCGCCCGACACGCTCAACACCGGGCAGGACTGCTCAGACCTGCTCTCGTCGGTGCTGCGTATTGACGTGAACAGGAAGGACGACGGCAGGAACTACGCGGTGCCGAATGACAACCCGTTCGTGGGTATGAAGGACGTGCGCCCGGAGGTCTGGGCGTTTGGGTTCCGCAACCCGTGGCGCATGAGCTTCGACCGCAAGACCGGCGACCTGTGGCTCGGTGATGTGGGGTGGGAACTCTGGGAAATGGTTCACAAGATCGAAAAAGGCGGCAACTACGGCTGGAGCGTGGTCGAGGGCCGGCAGCCGGTGAAGCCGGAGCAGAAGCTCGGGCCGACCCCCGTTCGCGCGCCCGCCATCGAACTGCCGCACACCATCGCGGCCAGCGTGACGGGCGGCTACGTGTATCGCGGCAAGAAGTTCCCCGAACTGGCGGGCGCGTATGTTTTTGGCGACTGGGAGACGCGGCGCATCTGGGCCGCGCGCTTCGAGGGCGACCGCCTGAAGGAGATGCCGGAGCTCGTGAAGCCGACCGTGCGCCCGTCGGCGTTCGGCGAGGACAACGACGGCGAACTCTACTTCTGCGACTACGACAGCGGGTCCATTTACACGCTCGCGAGGAACGACGGTGGGGCCGCGAACACGAAGTTCCCGACGAAGCTGAGCGACACGGGGCTGTTCGGCGACACCGCGAGGCACCGGCCGGCCGACGGGGTGATACCCTTCTACCCGGCCGCGCGGCAGTGGCAGGACGGCGCGACAGCCGAGTACCTGCTCGCGCTGCCGAACGACTCCGCCGTGAGCTTCTTCGAGAAGCCGCGCCCGCTCCCGGGGCAGGTGTTCTGGCACGACTTCAAGGTGCAGTTCCCGCGCGACGCGGTCCTCGTAAAAACTCTCGCGCTCGACGTGTTGGGCGCTCGGGGTAAGACCGAGACGCGCGTCGAGACGCAGTTGCTCCACTTCGACGGCGAGGACTGGCACGGGTACTCCTACGCGTGGCGCGCCGACCAGACCGATGCGGACCTCGTGCCCGCTGACGGCGCGGAGAAGGTGTTCGCGGTGTCGGCCGGCGGGCGCTTCGAAAAGGGCGCCTGGGCGCCCGTCGGCAGGCGCGAGCAGGTGTGGACGTTCCACAGCCGGACGCAGTGCCTGAGCTGCCACAACGCGTGGTCGGAGTACTCGCTGGCCTTCACGACGCGGCAGCTGAACCGGGCGCCGCTGTTCGCCGCGGGCAAGGTGAGCAGCCAGCTCGAACACCTGACGGCGCTCGGGTACGCGCACCGCGTCGGCCCCGACGACAAGCGCCTGCCGGCGTTCACCTCGGAGAGCGCGAAGAAGCACCCCGCGCTCGCGGGCCTGCACGACGACGCCCCGCTCGACGCCCGCGCCCGGAGCTACCTGCACGCGAACTGCGCACACTGCCACCGCTTCGGCGGGGGCGGCGGGCAGGTGGTGCTGGAACTCGATTTCGACAAGCCGCTCAAGGAGACGCACGTCCTCGACACGCGCCCGCGCCAGGGTGACTTCGGCCTGCCCGACGCGCGCCTGGTCGCCCCGGGCGACCCGTTCCGGAGCGTACTGTTCTACCGGATGGCCAAATTCGGCCGCGGGCGCATGCCGCATCTCGGCTCCGAGTTCCCGCACGCGCAGGGGCTCGACGTGGTGGGCGAGTGGATCTCGTCGCTCGCGGACCCGGCGCGGCCGTGGAGCGCCGCGCTGCCTGAGCTCGAGAAGCGGGACCGGGCGTACACCTCGTTCGCGGGCGCGTGGCCTTTCGCGCGGGCGCTCGCGCTCGGGCGCGTCGACGACAAGCTCGCCAACGGCATCGCGGGGGGCGCGGCCATGCACGGTACGCCGCAGGTGCGTGAACTGTTCGACGGCTTCCAGCCCCCAGACCCGAAGGGCCGCAAGCTCGGGGCGAACCCGCGGCCCGCGTCGGTTCTGCCCCTCAAGGGCGACGCGGCCAAGGGCGAACTCATCTTCGCCACCAAGGAGATGAAGTGCCTCAACTGTCACAAGGTCGGTGACAAGGGCACGACACTCGGGCCGGACCTGTCGCACATCGGCAGCGTGCGCACGCGGGCCGAACTGCTCGACAGCCTGCTGAACCCGTCGGCGCGGGTGGAGCCACAGTACGCCGCGTACAACGTCCGCACGAAGGACGACAAGACGTACACCGGCGTCGTGGTGAAGCGCGACGCGACGCAGCTGCTGCTGCGCGACGCCGAGAACAAGGAAATCAAGATCGGGGGCGACAACGTGGACAGCGTGCGCCCGTCGCGGCTGTCGCTCATGCCCGACGGCCAGATGAGCGGCCTCACCCCTCAGGAGGCCGCGGACCTGCTCGAGTACCTCGTTCAGCGGAGGTGACGATGATCCGGCCCGCGACGCCCGCCGACGTGCCCGTCGTTGTGAGGCTGATTCGCGACCTCGCGGAGTACGAAAGGCTCTCCCACGCCGTCGCGCTGACCGAGGCCGACCTGCGCGCGCACCTGTTCGGCCCCCGGCCCTACGCGGAGGTGCTGTTGGCCGAGGACGCGGGCGCGGTGGTGGGCTTCGCGCTGTTCTTCCACAACTACTCGACCTTCCGCGCGAAGCCGGGCATCTACCTCGAGGACCTGTTCGTCATCCCGGAGGCTCGCGGGAACGGCCACGGCAAGGCGCTCCTCCGTGCGCTCGCGAGACTCGCGGTGGACCGCGATTGCGCTCGCGTCGAGTGGTCCGTGCTGAACTGGAACGCGCCAGCGATTGAGTTCTACAAGTCGCGCGGCGCGGTCCCGATGGACGAGTGGACCGTGTACCGACTCACGGACGGCGCGCTCACGAGGCTGGCCGCGGGAACCTGAGCGCCCCGTCGTGCAGCGCGGACGCGACCAGCACGCCCGTCGCCCCGGCCGCGCCCAGCCGGTCCACGTCTTCCCACGTGCGCACCCCGCCGCCGGCGATCAGGTCCAGGTCGGGGCACACGTCCCGAAGGCCGCGGAGGAGCTTTTCGGTGCCGGCGCCTGTGCCGGTGCCGACGCGGGTGAGATCGAGGACGATGACCGCCTTCGCGCCGGTGCGGACCGCGGTCCGGACGACCGAAGCCGCCCCCCGCTCGTGTTCCGCCCCCCAGGCGTCCCAATTCCCGAGTACCACTTCGCCGTTCAGGTCCAGCGACACCGCGACCGGTCGGGACCCCGTTCCCGCGAGCGCGTCGGCCAGGGTGGTCGGCGTCGCGCCGGTTTCTGTTCCGACGACGGGCCGAACGCTGGGGAATGCCGCGAGCAGGGACGCCCGGCGGCGCGCGTTCAGCCCGACGTCCAGCCAGACGGGCGTTCGCAACTCGCGCAGCAGACTCGCGACCGCGGGCGAAACGCCTGATCCGCCGCGTATCGCGTCCAGGTCGGCGACGTACAACTCCCCGGCGCCCGTGTACTCGGTCAGGGCGAGCGCGACGTCGCCCGGGCGCGCCGACCCGATGAGGTTGCTCACCACCGGGCGGTACTCGTCCCTTCGCCCGCCGACGGCCCGCACCACCTGGCCGTTCATTACGTCCAGAACGGGTATGACTCTCGGGGGTTTGCGTTCTTGGGGCATCGGTTTCAAGAAGCGCAAAGAGTGGGTTGGCCGTTCTTTTGGCGGTGCTTATATTACTAGCTTCCGGGTCGCGCGCCCGCTGCGGCGCCCTCGTGGCCGGAAACTGGCCGCCCCAGAAACCGTGTTGGGGGCGAATCTTACCTCGATTGGGGGATGTGCTCGTCATGCCGAACAATCGCGTGATCGGTGCGAAGTCCTCGAAGGAGTTCCCGTGGCTCTCGTAGACGTGAAAGTGCTGCTCGAAGCGGGCGTGCATTACGGGCACCGGGCCAGCCGGTGGAACCCGAAGATGCGGCCGTACATCTACGGCAAGCGCAACCTGATCCACATCATCGACCTCCGGGAAACGGTCCGCGGGCTGCTCCGCGCCTACCGCTACCTGTCGCAGGTCGTGGCGCGCGGTGGCCTCGTGATGTTCGTGGGCACCAAGCGGCAGGCGAAGGAGATCGTGGAGAAGGAGGCGCAGCGCGCCGGCATGCCGTTCGTCAGCGAGCGCTGGCTCGGCGGCACCCTCACGAACTACCGCACGATCCGCAACCGGCTCAAGCGCCTCCAGGAGCTGGAGGCGATGTGGCTCCCGCAGGGCGAGAACCCCAACCGCGTGGACCTGAACGCCCACATCGCCTCGCTCATGACGGACGCGGGCAAGCTCGACCCGGCCCTCGCGCCGGACTCGGCCGACATCCTGACGCACTCCAAGAAGATGATCTCGACCTTGAGCCGCGAGCTGCTCAAGATCCGCCGCAACCTGATGGGCATTCGCGACATGATCAAGCCGCCCGACGCGCTTGTCATCGTCGGCCCCAACAAGGAGCACATCGCCGTCAAAGAGGCGAAGCGGATGGGCATCACCACCATCGCGCTCATCGACACCGACAGCGACCCGGACCCCGTTGACCTGCCGATCCCCGGCAACGACGACAGCATCCGCTCCATAGAGGTGATCCTGGCGAAGCTCGCCGACGCCTGCCTCGAAGGGCGCGCCGCGCTGCCGCCGGAACAGCAGGGCATCCAGAAGAACCGCGTCCAGCAGCCGAAGGCGCCCCCGGCCCCGGCCGGGGACGCGAGCCCGGCCCCGGCCGGCACGGTCTAACGTGAGTGGCCCGGTCCCGGTCGTCGGTGGGCAGACGAAAACGGCGGGCGCACGGGCGCCCTGCCCGCGACCGAGACGCCGGGCTCACCGACCACGGAACACAGAGAACTGATAACTGGAGAAGATCAATGGCAGCCGTTACGCCGCAGATGGTCAAGCAACTCCGCGACCGCACCGACCAGCCGATGGGTCTGTGCAAGCAGGCGCTGGACGAGAACGCGGGGGACATGGAGAAGGCCATCGACTGGCTGCGCGAGCGCAGCAAGGGCGTGACCGCGAAGCGCGAGGGCAACGAGACCGCCGAGGGGCGGATCGGGGTGTCCGTGGACAACGGGGCGAAGAGGGCCGCCATCGTCGAGATGCGTTGCGAGAGCGCCCCGTCGGCCAAGAGCGACCAGTTCATCGCCCTCGCGAACGACCTCGCGAAGGCGGCCGCGGGCAGCAAGGCCGCGGACGTGGCCGCGATGCTCGTGGAACCGCTGGGCGGGAAGGGCACCGTGGCCGACCGCATCAGTGACGTCGTCGGCGTGATCCGCGAGAAGATGGTGCTGCACCGCTTCCAGCGGCTCGAAGGCGGCGTGTACGGATCGTACATCCACCACGACGGCACCGTCGGCGTGGTGATCGAGTGCAAGGGCGCCGCGACCAACGACGAGCTCCTGCGCGACGTGGCGGCCCACATCGCGGCCCTGAACCCGCCGTACGCCACCACGGCCGATGTCCCGGCGGACGTGATGGAAAAGGAAAAGGCCCTTGTGAAGGCCGACATGGACGCCGACCCGAGGAACGCCACGAAGCCGGCGAACATCCTTGAGAAGATGGCCGCCGGCAAACTCGCCACCCGGTTGTCCGAGGTCGTGCTGACGGAGCAGCCGATGGCCAACGCGGGCAAGTATCCGAACACCAGCGTGGGCGCCGCGCTGAAGAAGGCCGGCCTGGAGCCGGTCCGGTTCCTTCGTTTCAAGGTGGGCGCCGTTACGTTCTAACAGTGACACCGGATCGTCCGCGCCCCGCCGGGGCGCGGGCACCACAAAATACCACCCACAGGTTCCCTCAACATGCCTCACACAGCCAGCGCGTGGAAACGCCTCCGCAAGAATGAGAAGAAGCGCCGCCAGAACCGGACCGCGGCCAAGAAGATCAAGCTCCAGCGCCGCACCGTGGCCGAAGCCATCGCGGGCACCGACGCCGCCAAGGCGACCACCGAACTGAAGAACACGCAGGCGATGCTGGACCGCGCCGCGACGAAGGGCTACATCCACCCGAATAAGGCCGCGCGCCTGAAGTCGCGGCTGGTGAAGAGCCAGCGGGCCGCCGCGAACAAACCGGCCGCCCCCGCCGCCAAGTAACCCCGCACCCATCTCGGATTGCTCGCACGGCCTCCGCCCCTGTTCAGCAGGGGCGGAGGTTCGTTCGCGCGCCGGGCCACCCCGGCAAGCCCCTCCTGCTCACATCAGCGGCCGGAACC
>JBJSXS010000424.1:0-2291 GCA_046086545.1 Gemmata sp. | reverse complement strand
TTTGGCGCCCTTCGGGAGTTCCAGTTCGACGTCCACCTCCGAATCGCCGACGCGCTCTGCCGGATAGTTGTTCGGCGCGGGCGCGGCCCGCGCGCCCAGCACCTTGAGGTTCGCCCCGTCGGCGCCGGTCACCTTCACCTCTTTCACCGCGGCGAGGCTCTTCCCTCGCAGCGTGAGCCTCTGCTTCTCGCCGGCCCGCGCCACGAGCGGCACCGCGTACAGCACCTTCGGGCCGTCCTTCTTCTCGGGCGGCTTCTTGTCTTGCGTGGCGGCGGGGGGCGCCAAGGCGAACGGGAGGGCGAGCAGGCAGAGGAGGCGCATGAGAACCTCGGAACTGTGAGCCGCTCGCCTGCGGCTTGCGGCTCACAAAAACGCTCAGGAGAACAGTTCCTTAACCGTGTCGCCGCTGTCGAGGATCTCGATGGGGCGGCCGTCGGGCGTGGTGAGCTGCTTGCGCGGGTCGCTGCCGAGTGAGTCGAGGATGGTGTACGCCACGTCGGCCGGCGACACCGGGCGCTGGGTGACCTGCCCGCCGTGCTTGTCGGTCTTGCCGAGCACGAGGCCGGGCCTCACCCCGGCGCCGGCGAACAGCAGCGACGCGGCCGGCCCCCAGTGGTCGCGGCCCGCGTCCTTGTTGATCTTCGGGCCGCGGCCGAACTCGCCCATCACGACCAAGAGGGTGTTCTCGAACGCGCCGCGGGCGCTCAGGTCCTCGACCAGCGCCGACACCGCGCGGTCGAACTCGGGCAGTTTCTTGTCGAGGTTGTCGAAGATTTTGGCGTGGTGGTCCCAGCCGCCGTAGTTCACGGTCACGAACCGCACGCCGCTCTCCACCAGCCTGCGCGCGAGGAGCATCGACTGGCCCGCGGTGGTGCGCCCGTACCGGTCGCGGGTCTTCTCGGACTCGCGGTCGATGGCGAACGCGGTCCGCGCCTCGGCCGACAGCACCATCTCGCGCGCCCGGGCGTGGAACTCGTCGTAGGTCGCGATCTGGTCGTTGCCCTCGACCCGCTTCGCCAGCCCGTCCACCGCTTGCAGGAGCGTGTCGCGGCGGGCGGCCTTCTTCGCGTCCACGCCGCCCGCGGTCAGGTCCTGCACCTTGTAATCGGCCTGGTTCGGGTCGCCCGCCTTGAACGACTCGTACCGGCCGCCGAGGAACGCGCTCTTCCCCAGTTCCCACGTGAACGACGGGTTCTTCGGCACCGCGACGTACGGCGGCAGCGCGCCCGAGAACCCGGTCTCGTGCGCGACGACCGCGCCGACCGCGGGGTAGTCGCCGAACGGCGTGCCGAACCGCCCCGACAGCACCCAGTTGGTCGCGGTTTCGTGGTGGTCGTTGTTGTGCGCGCCGGACCGCACCAGCGCGACCTTGTTCATGACCTTGGCCGTCAGCGGCAGCTTGTCGCTGATCGACAGCCCGGACACCGCGGTGTTCGTCACGCCGTACTTGCCGCGAATGTCCTCGGGCGCCTCCGGCTTGGGGTCGAAGCTGTCGTGGTGCGACAGCCCGCCGCCGAGGTAGACGAGCACGACCGATTTCGCGCGGGCACCCTTCGAAATTGTGGAACCGGCTTTTGCCTCGGCGCGGAGCAGCGCCGGGAGCGACAGCCCCGCGAGCGCACCGGCCCGGACGAAGTCACGGCGGGACAGGCCATTACAAACGGTGTGCGGGCGGTGGTTCAGCACGACGTCGAGCATCGTAGTCGGCTCCTGGTTCGGCGAGGCATGGGTGCGAGCAAAGGTGACCGGGCCCTAATAACTTCGGCGTGGCGTGCGGCCCAAATCGCGCGGCGGGAGAAACTTCTTCGCTCCCGCAGTTTACCCCGGCGTCGTGCATCGAGAAACAGGAATCGTCGTTACAGGCCGCGAAAAGCGACGCGCGAAGGCGGTCCGCCCCGCCCCCGCTGGGCCGTGAGGGGAGAAAGAGCACGCGAACTCGTTGAACGCGCTTGCGGCGTGGTTGTGTTGCTCCCCTACCCGGCGGGGCGGGGACGGGGCGGGGTTCTGAGGGCCATCACGCCGGGCCGAGCGGTTCCGCGGTGCCTTCCTGATAGCGGTCGGTGCCGAAGCCGAGGAGGGGGTAGAAGACGAACCCGAGCAAGGCGAGTCCGAGGCCGAACGCCTCACTCTTCCCGAACCGGCGGGCCACCTCCACGTTCACGAAGATGGCCGCGATGATCTGCACGACGGGGATCAGAACCAGGATGAACCACAGCAGGCTGAGCCGCGCGACGCCCACCACCAGCACGTAAATGTTGTAGATGGGCACGAGCGCCGCCCACCAGGGCCAG
>JBJSXS010000423.1:0-6289 GCA_046086545.1 Gemmata sp. | reverse complement strand
GCAGGGGGTGCTGTGTCACCAGTTCAGAGGCGGCGAACGCCCGGGACCACGTCTCGACCGCGTCCCGCCTCGCGCCGCGGAGGGCGGCGAGGAGCGCGTCGAGTCGCCGCTGCCGGCGGACGCGTTTCTGGTCCCCCCGCGTTTCCGGGTACCCCGTCGAAATCGCCCATGCCCGACCCGTTTCGTGATCGACACTGACGCCGCAATCGTAAATTCCTGCGGCTACAGCGGGCACTTGAAATTCATCCGCGCGCGGGGGCGGGAGCGCTTCGAACCTTCGATTGAGATCGTACCCGAAAGAACCAACTAGGCCCCACTGAAACGGGGGCAACTCGGGCGCTGTGGGCAGGCGCTGTTCGCGGAGAACGCGCTGGAAACCTACGAACGGACCGCCCGAGGAGTGCCGACCGCCACCGAGCGAACAGCCGTCCGGCGAATTCAGCCACTCGACCGGGTCGGCACTCACATACGAGTACCGGCCGCGCGCGCTGTGCCGCTCGGCGCTGTCGAGGAGCAGGAGGTGCGGCAGGTGGGCGAGCTTGCGAGCGACCGCCCACGGGTCCGGCGCGGGCACGAGTTCGACCGCCAGCGGGCCGCCGGGGGGCGTCTCCACTGGCACCGCGTCGAACTGGAGTGGCGCGCCGGTGTCCATGAGTGAAGTATACGGCGCGCGAAAAACCCACCTGTTGCGGCAGGTGGGTCCGGGTGGCGAGCGACTCAGGCCGGCGCTGAGAGCTCAGCCCTTCGCCTTCAGAGCGGCCTTGACCAGTTCCTCGATGGCCGCGTCGATCTTATCGTTGCCGGGGTTGCCGACCCACTTGTGCCGGATCACGCCGGTGTGGTCGATCACGTACATCGTGGGAAACGCGCGCACCCGGTACTTCTTCATCACCGGGTTCTCCTGGCCGTCCTGCCACCAGTGCGTCCAGGGCATCTTCTCGCCTTCGAGGAACTTCTCCAGAGTCTCCTTCTTGTTGTCCACGCTCACGCTGATCAGTTCGAACGGCTTCCCCTCGAGCTTCTTCACGAGGTCACGCTCGTGCGGGATCATGGCCTTGCAGGGCCCGCACCACGTCGCCCAGATGTCGAGCAGCACGACCTTGCCCTTCGAGTCGGACAACTTCACTTTCTTGCCGTCGAGGGTCAGCGACTCCACGTCCGGCGCCGCCTTGCCGACACTCAGCGACAGGATCGCCTTCAGCCCCTCGATCTCCTTTTGCGCGAGCTTACCGATGGTGTTGCCGCCGCCGCCGATCTTCGCGTCCGGGGCCTCCGCCGCCGCCGCCTCCAGCAGTTCGGTGGCCTGCTTCACCGTCGCGGCCACTTTCTTTTCGTCGTCCTCGTCGTCGATGCCCTGTGCCAGCTTGTACCCGCGAATGAAGGTGGCGGTCGCCTTGGTCTCCTTGTCAGTTGCCTTCTCGGACACGGCCTTGATGAGCTTGTCGCCGGCGTCCCCGAGTTGCATCGCGGGGATCAGCATGTCTTTGACCTTCGGGTTGGCCGCGTGGTGCTCGGCGATCATCTCGACCGCCTTCTCCACGTCGCCGCCGGTGGCCCGGACGCGGCCGGCCGACTGGAGGATGAAGGCGGCCGTGTCGAACGCCACCGCGTCCTTCGGGTCGTCCTTCACCAGCTCGAACATCTTGCCCGCGGTGAGCAGCACCAGCTCGCGCATTTCGGCCTGGAGGGCGCGGGCGGCCTGCTGGCTCTCGGCCTTCGCGAGCTGGTCCGTCAGCTCCTTGTTCTCGGCCTCGAACTTCTTCTTCATTGCGGCGAACTTGTCGGCGCGGTCGCCCTTCTGGGCGCCGGCCGGTTTGGTGTCTTGGGCGTAGGCGAACCACAGGCCCGCGGTCAGCGCCAGCGCGGCGGCACAAAGCAAACGCATCGGTGGCCCTCGGAGGTGCTCGGTCGGGTGACACTACCACGAATAGAGTACGCGAACCGCGGGCCGACGGGAAGCGGCGGTTCGGCTCAACTCTGGTGCGGGGCGTGTCGATGACAGATGGCCCGCGCACCGCGGGCGGCGCGGGACGAGGCAGGTATGAAAACGCGGGTCCGGTGGGTGGGGTGGCGGGGCCCGCGGGTGCCATCGGCGCGGCTGCTCAAGCGGGCCGCCAAGCGCGTCGTCCTGGTGGCCGCCGCGGTGTACTTCCTCCCGTACTTGGCCGCCGCGTACTTCCTGATCGGGCTGATCGACTTCGCCCGCAACACCGGCAAGAACTTCGCCTCGTTCGACCGGTACTTCTTCGGCAACGGGGCGTTCACCTGGCTGCTCGCCCCGGTGAACTTGTTCTTTGACCTGCTCACGTTCCCGTACCGCAACCGCAAGATTTACGCGCTCACCGACCTGCCGCCCGCGTACCAGGCCGAGTTGTCCGCCATCTTCGACGCCGCGCACCGCAACGACCTCGTGGGCAGGTTGCGCGAAAAGTTGGGCGACACCAAGCGGGCGATGATCTTCTTCAAGTGGTACGGGAAAAACGTGGGCACCTCGGTGCCGATGCCCGAGTACCACGCCCCGATGCGGTTCGTGCGCACCATCGGCGTGTCCGTCTTCAACTCGCGGCAGTCCACCGGCCGGCACTACGGCCCGCTCCGACTGACCCTGCGGGTGCTGTACAACGTCAACGACACCGTCAGCCCGGACGTGTTCATCGAGGTCGGCGACCGGGTTCACCGGTGGCGCGACGGCAAGTTGTTCATCTTCGACGACACGCTCCAGCACCAGTCGTGCAACCAGTCGGACGAGCCGCGGTACTGCCTGTTCATCGACATCCTGCGGCCCAGTTACGTGCCCCGCGTGCTCGACGCGGTCCTCGGGTGCGTGCGGTTCGGCCTGTCCCGGTTCAACCGCGTGTTCTACAAGCACTGGACCATGCTCAAGTAGCGCCGCCCCCGCGGTGGCCGGCCTCGGGCACGGTCAGGAAGCCCCAGCGCAGCGCCCGGTCTTGCGTGTACGCCTTACCCAGAGTGAGAGCCGTCACCGCCTTCGCGAACTCGTACCCGAGGTAGAACGCGTGCGACGCGTCCAACGTCGGATCGCGTTCGGCCAGTTGCGCGAACAGGCTGAACGGGTCGGAGCCCCGCAGGTACACGCTGCCGTTGAGTACGTGAATCTCGCCGCGCTCGGCGAAGATTCTGTAGTTGGGGTCGGTCACCCGGCGCGCCAGTTCCTCGAGCGCCGCGTCCCCTTGCTCATACACCTTCGGGTCGCGGAGCATCACCAGCCCCGGCTCGAGGCGCTTGGGCAGCACCTTCTTCGCGACCGCGTGAAACACGAGGCGGCGCGCGAGGTCGAACTCCTTCACCGCGGACCGGGCCCAGTTGATCACCTCTGTGGCGAGCACGCTGCGGATGCCTAGTTCTTGGCAGAACCCGGCGAGCAGCACGTTCACGCCGGCGGAGTCGGCGTCCGTCAGTTCGGTGAGGTTGCCGACTCCCATCATGAGTTCGGCGTCGGGGAAGCGGCGGCGCGCCTCGACGTACCGCCCGAGCGAGGCGGCGAACCCGAACCCGATGGGTTCGAGGATCGGGTCGAGCCGGTGCCGCACGCCGATGTCGCGCAGGGCGTCGCTCGTGCGCGCCAGACTGTCGAGGTCGCTCGGCGTGTCCGGGATCGCGACCACCGCGGCGTCGGGGTGGGCGGCGTGCCAGCGGCGCGCGTGTTCGACGTTGGTGCCGTTCACGCTCAACACCAGTTCGGCCCCGGCCCCGAGCGCCGCGCCCACCTCGTCCGGGTTGAAGCTGTCGACGGACACGCGAAAGCCGTCAGCTCTCAGCGCGCGCACCGCGTCGCCCACCCCGGGCCACGTCGCCCCCGGGTCGCAGCCCAAGTCGACCACGTCGGCGCCGCTCGCGCGGTAGTGACGGGCCTGAGCCAGAATCGCCTCTAGCGGCTTCTGCGGCGCGTGATTGATCTCCGCGAGGATCTCGATGTCGTGTTCGCCGTAGTCGCGGGGCGCGGGCGATCGGCCGAAGTACTCCGGCAGGTCGCGGAGGTCGAGCGGGCCGCGCTCGGCCGGGGCGCCGACCGCGCGCGACACCGGGTCCAGCTCGCCGCGGCAGAAGCCGGGCAGAATCGCGCGCTGGAGGTCGGGCGGCAGCGGCGGGAGGTGCCGCGCCACCCAGTCGGCCGTCATCAGAGCGGCAACGGTGATCGGCAGCACCGCGACGTGCGGTTCGATTTGTGCCTTCGGTGCCAGTTCCCCCACGACGCGCCGCAGGGAGGGCTCCGCGAGCTTCCCGGTCACGAACAGCACGCGCGGGAGAGGGGTCATGGCGCGGGGGGGGCGGGGGCCTGCGGTTCCGGCACGGGGCCGAACGCGAACTTGGGGTCGCGGAACACCGTGCGGCAGTCGGCGCTCGCCGGCGGCGGGTACGGTTCGCTCCGGGGCGTCAGCGGGACCTCGTCCATGATGCTCGTCAGAAACGTCGCCTTCGCTACCAGTTCGGCGTGAACGAAGTCGCCATCGGACTGGATCGGGAACCGCTTCAGGAACGCGGTCCGGTAGAGCTTGAACAGGCTGTTCACGTCCGCCAGCGGCACCCCGAACACCCACCGGGCGCGTGTGCGGTACCACCACGCGCCCCAGCCGTACCACGGCGGCGAATCGATCATCGGCAGCCCGGCGAACGCGCGCCAGAACAGTTTCCACAGCGCGCCCGCGTACCTCAGGAGCGGCGGCCGCGGCTGGCCCGCCCGGGCACCGCTGATGAGGTCCGGTTGTTTGCCGAACACCTCGTCGCGGAGTTCGATGCGCTCGAGCATGGGGCGCACATCGGCGGGCGTGTACTGCGGGTCGGTGCCGGCGTACAGGAACAGTGGTTGGGTCGCCCCGGAGAGCGCTGTGCGAATGCACGCGCCGAACCCCCTGTGCGTGTCGTGCGCCAGCACGTGCAGGTTCGGCACGCGGCCGGCGAGCCTGTGAAGGGCCTCCGCGGTGCCGTCGGTGCTACCGTCATTCACCACAATGAGTTGCGTCGGGCGGTTGAGGTTGCCCAACAGCGCGCCCCACGCGGGCAGCACCCTCTCCAGACGCGCGGCCGCGTTATGGGCCGGGACTACGACAGTGAGGCCCGGAGCCGGGGCAGTCGGGTTAGCCATGTGCGAGAAAGGGCGTTCGGTGCGCGATCAGTCCCGCGTGCGGAGGCACACGAGCGGGCGGTGGGGGCGAACGGCAGTGAGGTCCGCGAGCGCCGCTATTGGCACGAGCGCGCGCCCGGTGACGCGTTCGGCGTCCGCAGCGTACTCCGGCGGCATCACGACGACGCGCGACCCGGGCTGCGCCAGCGCGTCCTTGAGTTCACCCCACTCTACCAGAGTATGCAGCGGCGCCCCGAGGTGGTAGGCGAGCAGGTGCGACTCGGTGCGGAACAGCAAAACCGTTTCCGGCTTGGGCGCGGCCGCGCGGATCGCAGCGGCGAACGGCCGCTTCTCGTGCCGGTCCGCCTCCGCCGGCTCGACAGCGGCCCACATCACCGGCCACACCGCCACCCCGCCCGCGCACAAGAGCGCGAACCCCCACTTCCCGAGTGACGCCGAGCGCGGGTTCGCGCGCGAGTCGCACCAGCGGTCCGCGGCGCACGCGAGCGCGAGGGCCGCCCCCGGGAACGCGGGCAGCAGATAGTCCGCGCGCTTGAACCGCGCCGCGGACAGCACCGCGACCATCACCGCCGCCCACACCAGCCCGAACCGGAGCAGTCGGTCCTCGCGCCACGCGCCCGACCGCACCGCCCACGCGGTGAGCGGCACCAGCGGAACCGTGCCCGGAAGGAACGCGAGCGCGAACCGCGGCCCGTAATACCACCACGGGTGCGTCGCCAGTTCCTCGGCCGTGCCCGCGAACCGCGCGACGTTGTGGTGCCAGAAGAACACCCGCGCGAACGCGCCCTCCGTCGCGTGCTGCGCCCACACGAACCACGGCGCCGCCACCGCCGCGACAACCAGTACGCCAAGCGCCGCGGACCAAAGGGGCAGGACCGGGCGGGCGCCCGGCTCGGCCGCGAACCGCTCGACGAGCAGGAACGCGACCGCGACCGGACCGATGAGCGCGAGCGCCACCGGCCCCTTCAGCAGCACCGCGAACCCCGCCGCGAGCGCGGACAGGAGGAACCAGGCGCGAGCGCGTCGCGAGCCGCCGGCGCCGCTGTAGAACGCGAGCAGGGCGAGCGCGACCGCGCAGGTGAGCGGCACGTCGATGCGAGCCGTGCGCCCGATGGCGACGAAGTGGTTTGCGGTCGCCAGCGCCGCGGCCGCGATGAGCGCCGCCCGCTGGCGCCCGTCGGCCCG
>JBJSXS010000422.1:0-3406 GCA_046086545.1 Gemmata sp. | reverse complement strand
CGACGGGAGTGCGATCTCCACCGCGTCCCGCGACCTGCCGAAGGGACGGTAGCGGCCCGACAGCCTTGCACCGCGTCAGACGGAACGCGTGGAAAACGAAACGAGCCGTGCGACTGTGGTCGCACGGCTCGTTTCGTTTTCTGGGGTTCGGGTCCGGCTGTCCTTGCACTACGCCCGTTGCACGGACTGGAACAGCTCGCTCATCTTCATGCCCAGCGCGAGGCACACGCGGTAAAGGGTTTCGATGGACGCCGAGTTCTTGCCCAGTTCGATCTGGCTCAGGTAGCCGAGCGACACGCCGGTGCGGTCGCTCATGTTCGACAGGGTCAGCCCCAGCGCCTTGCGGCGCTCGCGGATGGCGGCGCCGAGCGCCTCCTTGAGCGCGTCCTCGGTCATGCGGAGCAGCCCCTGGCTCTCCAGGCACCGGTACACGATCTCGCGGAGCTGCTCGATCTGGAACGGCTTGGTCAGGTAGTCGCACGTCTTGGCGCGGAGACAGTTGATCGCGCTGTCCACCGAGGGGTAGCCGGTGACGACCACGATGTTGGCGTCGGGCTGGTAGTCGCGCACCCACGAGAACACCTGCTCGGCTTCCAGCCCCGGGAGCACGTAATCGAGCACGATCAGGTGGTACCGCTTGCCGGACGCGAGGGTGGACTGCACCATCATCGGGTCGGACACGACCTCGGTGACGAAGTCGCGGTTGTTCAGCGCAGCCTGGATGACGGCGCAGGTGTGCGAGTCGTCGTCCAGAACCAGGATGTTGATATCGCCCGACGACTGGAGCTCCCGCGAGGCGGGCTGCGCCTGGCCGTGCGCCTGCGGGGGCGTCATCGAGAACAGGGGCTTGGGTGTCTGGGTCAAGTGAGCCTCAATGTCGTAGGGCACGGTGATCAACCTCCGACCGCGACTGCGGATAATGAGCTTGTGAAAGACGCCGACGGGCGTACCGCGGCGAGGGGCAGAACGATTCGCACGTGGGTTCCCGTGCCCGGGGCGGGCACGTTCTCGATCTGGATGCCGCCGCGGTGCGCGCACAGCACGCGGTACACGATGGCCAGGCCCAGACCCCGATGCCGCACCTTGGTGGTGAAGAACGGTTCGACGAACAGTCGCTTCCGGTGCTCCGGTTTGATGCCGGGACCGGTGTCGGACACGGTGACCTGCAGGTACCCGCCGACGCACGCTCGCCCGAGGTAGCAGCGGGCGTCGGCGTCGGTCAGTTCTACCGCCCGGACGACGACCCGCACCGTGCCGCCCCCCGGGCACGCCTCGACGGCGTTCTCCAGGAGGTGCCCCAGCACGATCTGGAGTACCCCGGCCTCAACCGCGACCGGCGGCAGGTTCGGCGGCAACTCCTTCTCGATCCGCACCCCGGTCTGGGCGGCGGTCTTCAGACGCGTCTCTTCTTTGGTCAGTGCCAGGGCGACGGCGCCGGGGTTCGGGCGCGTCTGACCGCTGCGGCTCAGGTGGTGCAGTTGCTGGGTGAACGTGATGCCCCGCTGCCCGACCTTGCCGATCTCGGCCACGAAGGACGCGGGCTGCGAGCCGGGGTTCAGAAGCGGCAGGGCGAGGTCCGAAAAGCCGATGATGCCCTGGAGCAGGTTGTCGAAATCGTGCGCCATGCGACCGGCGATCACGGCGGCGTCGCCGAGGCGCTGGAACAGCCGATCGGGATCGATGAGCGGGCCGATGAGAGCCGACAGGGCGGGCGCCCGCTCGACGGTCTTGGCAACGAGCGCGAGGTACGCACGCTCGCCGTCGAGCCACGGATGGCCGGCGGCCCTCTCGGCCCAAAGGACGCCAACCGGCCGGCCGGCCGGATGGACCGCGGCGAACACCCGTCCGGTCGTGCCCGGGACCGAGTACATCACGGTACTCTCACCGCTCTTGAGCCGCCGCAGGGCGTCGGGCACCTCGGGCGGCGCCAGCGACTCCGCGTTCGCACCGCTCGGCGCGGCCCGCACGACCGAAACGCCGTCCCCGCCCCAGACGAACCCGCAGGCGCGCCACCCGCACGCCCGGGCCCAGTCGGCAAGCAGCGTGTCGAACGAAGCCGGGTCGGCGGTCTCTTGCCACCAGTTCGGCACGAACGCCAAAGCAGTGGAGAGGGTTCCGGGTGTGGACATCGACGGCTCTCGGGACCGTTTGGCTCTGGGGCGAATCAGTCAGGTGCCGCGCCACGAGCATTAATCGAATTCACCCTGTATCTAGAACGGGTGTGAATGAAGTCAACCGAGTTGTATGGCTTCGCACGAATCGACCGGCTCTGCGGAAGAAGATGATCGGTCCGGACATATCGGCCAGCACGAATGCCGGGAGCGGCAGTGAAGGGCGGGCCGGCGTGCGGGCCCCGCCGAGCGGTCAAGGCTACTTCTTTTCGACGTCCTTTTTCTCCGGTTCTTTCTTGGGTTCGGGCTTCTTCTCGATCTTCCGCAGGGCCAGCCCGGCGCCCTCGCGCACGCGCACCTGCGGATCGGCCAGCCGCAGTCGCAGCGAGCTCATGGTTTCGAGCGCCTCGGCCTTAACCCCTTTATCGGCCGACGTGAGGTCCGCACCCAAGTTTTCGTACCCGAGTGCGGCGATCTCCTCGATCAGCGCCAGGCGCACCTCGTGGTCCGGTTGCCTGGTCGGGTCCAGCAGCGGGCGCAGGTCCTTGAGCCGCGCCTTCACGCCGGTGGGGCCGAGCGCGGACCCGAACGCCCGCACCGCGTCCACGCGAATGTCCTTCGCCTTGTCGGTGGTGGCCGTTTTGAGCAGCTCGTCGGCGGCCGCGACGGACGCGGTGCCGAACGCGCCCAGGGTCCGCGCGGCGGCGCGCCGCACGTCGTCCTCCTGGTCGGCAAGGGCGGCGGTCAACGCCCGCACCACGGGGTCGGACTTTTCTCCGAGCAGCCCGATCGAGACGATCAGCTCGCGCTTGACGGCGAGCGCCCTGTCCTCGCCCGCATCCTTCTCCGTCGCGAGCATGGCGGCCATCGTCTCGGCAACAGTGGCGGCCCCTTCCGGGGCGACGCGGCCGAGCGCGTAGACGGCCGCGGTGCGAACGACGCGCTCGGGATCTTTGAGCAGCGGAACCAGCGCCGGGGCGGCCGACTTGGCGAGCGGCCCGGCCAGCGCGAGTGCCTCGGCGGCGGCGGCCCGCACCCCCGGCTCCGGGTCTTTGAGAGACGGCACGAGCGACTCCGCCCCGGCCCCGCACACGATCGGGTACTTGGCCATCGCGGCGATGATTTCTTTTCGCACCCGCGACTCCGGTTCGGTCTTGAGTACGTCAATGAGGGCCTTGGCGCCGTACGCCTCCAAGTCCTTCTCGCGCAGGCCGGCGAGGACGATAGCGGCCTGCGCGCGGACGGCCGCGCTCTTGTCGGTTCGCAGGGCCACGGCCACGTGTTCGATGGCCCCC
>JBJSXS010000421.1:0-5203 GCA_046086545.1 Gemmata sp. | reverse complement strand
GATCCCGCGAACATGCTCGCGGCGGCGGTGGAACTGGGCTTCGACGTGGTTTCACAGTTGGGCACGCTGACACTCGGCAGTGGAGTGGGCGAGCGCAAGGTGCGCTCGGCTGGAACCTGTGTGCGGAACACTAAAGTGCAGCGCGGAAGCCTGGCACTCCGCCCGCGGCGCGATCAGCAAACGCGATTAACGTGTGCACCTCACATTCAAGGCCATCAACCCGAAGTAGCTCCGGATGTACAACGAGTAGCGCCCGGCGGCAGACACGTGGGCGGCGCGCCGGTCACACTTGCAACACCCCGGTCTTGAACGGCTTCCCGTCGTCGTATCGCGTTGCGAGGCTCAGCGCGGTGAGGAGCGCGGCGCGCGTCTCCTCGGGCCGGATGATCGCGTCCACCCACAGCCGTGCGGCCGCGTAGCGGATGTCGGTCTGCTCGTCGTAGGAGGCCTTCACGCGGTCGCGCAGGTCTTGAAGTTCCTGCGCGTCAGGTGTTTTGCCGCCGCGCTTCAGCGCCTGCACCTGAACGTCGAGCAGTGTGCCGGCGGCCTGCGCGCCGCCCATCACCGCGTACTGCGCGCCGGGCCACGCGAGGATGAACCGCGGGTCGAACGCCTTGCCGCACAGTGCGTAGTTCCCGGCCCCGAAGCTGCCCCCGGTGATGAGCGTCAGCTTCGGCACCACGCTGTTGGAGATCGCGTTAACCAGTTTCGCGCCCGCCTTGATGATGCCGCTCTGCTCGGACTCCTTGCCGACCATGAACCCGTTCACGTTCTGGAGGAACAGGAGCGGGACGCGGAGCTGGTTGCAGTCCATAACGAACCGCGCGGCCTTCTCGGCTGAATCGACGTAGATCACGCCACCGAACTGGAGCGGGCCGTCGGCCGGCTTGACACGCTTCTTCTGATTCGCGACCAGCCCGACCGTTCGCGCGCCGAGCTTGCCGAACCCGCACACCAGCGTCTGCCCGTAGTCCGCCTTGTACTCGTCGAACCCGGCCCCCGCGTCGAGTACGTGTGCGAACAGGTCGCGCACGTCATACTCGGTTTGTGTGAACAGCTCGAACGCCCCCGTGTTTCCCTGTGGGGCGCCGCCGGTTTCGGCGGGCTTGTCGGCCGGGAGCGCGCCGACCAGGCGCCGCAGGCGCTCCAGGCACGCATCGTCGGTCGGCTCGCGGAAGTCGATCGTGCCGCTGACCGAGGCGTGCATCCTCGCGCCGCCGAGCGACTCGGAATCGACCACTTGCCCGATCGCGGCTTTCACCAGCGCGGGACCGGCGAGGTACAGCCCGCTCCCCTCGGTCATCAGGAGCGTGTCACAGAGAACCGGCAGGTAGCCGCCGCCGGCGACGCAGTTGCCCATTATTGCCGCAAACTGCGGCACCCCCGCGGCGGAAATGACCGCGTTGTTGCGGAAGATGCGGCCGAAGTCGTCCTCGTCCGGGAACACCTCGTCCTGAAGCGGCAGGAACACGCCCGCTGAGTCCACCAGGTACACCAGCGGGAGCCGGTTCTCGAGCGCGACGCGCTGCGCGCGGAGCACCTTCTTGCACGTCATCGGGAAGAACGCGCCGGCCTTCACGGTCGCGTCGTTGGCGATCACCATCACCTGACGGCCGCTCACCGCGCCGACCCCGGTCACCACGCCGGCGGACGGCGCCCCGCCCCACTCGGAGTACATGTTCCAGCCGGCCCACAGGCCCAACTCAAAGAACCTGGTGCCCGGGTCTGTGAGTTTCGCGACGCGCTCCCGCGCGGTGAGGCGCCCTTTCTCGTGCTGGCGCTCGATGGCCTTCGCGCCGCCGCCGAGCCGGATGGCGGCCTCTTGCTCGGAGAGTTGAGAGGTGTTCATGACTGCGATTATACGGCACTCCGGCTTGACCGCGCTTCGCGCGGCGGCTTATAACTTCGCACCCTTCACGTTCACGGAGCCGGAGATGGGCGGCAGCGCGCGGGGCCGTGTGATTCCGCTCTCTCCCGCGCGCCGGGTGGTGTGCGAGCTGATGCGCCACGCCAGGCGGGTGCCGTCGCTGCCCCTGTCGCGCGAGTGCGACGTCCGCGTACTGGCCGCCGCCCGCAAGCGTTCCGGACCGGGTGCGTCGTGGGTCGGGCTGTTCATGAAGGCGTACGGCGTCGTGGCCCAGCGTCACCCGGCGCTGCGTCGCGCGTACATCCCGTACCCGTACCCGCGCCTGTACGAGCACCCGCACAGCACGTGCACGGTTCTCGTTGAGCGCGAGTGGCACGGGGACCCGGTGGTGCTCGGCGCGAAGGTCGTCAGCCCCGAAACGGCCCCGCTGGCACTCATCGACGAGCACCTGCGACGGTTCCGCGAGGACGACGTGTGGTCGGTCTCGCCGTTCCGGCAGGTGCTGCGGCTCGGGGGCCAGCCGTGGCCGCTGCGCCGGTTCGCGTTCTGGTCGTCGCTGTACTTCTCCGGGGCCAAGCGCGCCAAGCGGTTCGGCACCTTCATGCTCTCCAGCCTCGGCGCGCAGGGCGTCGAGCAGCAGCACCCGCTCACCCCGCTTACGACGTACCTCACCTTCGGCCCGATCCGGGCGGACGGGCGCGTAACGGCGAAACTGATCTACGACCACCGCGTCATCGACGGCCGGCAGGTCGCCCGCGCTCTTGTGGACCTCGAACACGTACTCAACACGACCCTGGCCGACGAGCTGCGCGCGGCCGCGCCGCGCGAGGCCCGGCTCTTCGGAGCGCTATCGTGACGACCGTACTGCCGCGGAACTACTGGCGCGACGACCGGTGTGCGAAGGCCTTCTGGAGCCAGCACGAGCTGCCCGCGTACCGCGAACTGATGGCGGACACGACCGCATGGGTGAACCCGGCCCCCGGGGAGCGGTGGCTCGACCTCGGGTGCGGGGCCGGGCGCCTGTGCGCCGCTCTGTGGCAGAAGAGCGGCGGCACGCTCGCGGAGGTGACCGGCCTCGACGTGGCCGCGCTGAACGAGCGGTCGTTCGCGAAGCTCCGCGCGACACTCGCCCCCACGCCCGGGGACCGGCTGCGGTTTGAGGCGGTGGACTTCAGCGCCGGGCTGCCGTGGGCGGGGGAGAACCGCTTCGACGGGGCCGTGAGCGGCCTCGCGATTCAGTACGCCGAGTCGTACTCGGACGCGGAGGGCCGGTGGACGACGGCCGCGTACGACGGGTTGCTCGCCGACGTTCGCCGGGTGCTCAAGCCGGGCGCCCGGTTCGTGTTCTCCGTGAACGTGCCGGAGCCGTCGTGGGGCCGGGTCGGGTGGAACGCGATGGGCGGCCTGTGGTCCGCAAAGCGCAAGCTCCGGTTCCTCGGCAAACTGTACGGCATGTGGCGGTACGGCGGGTGGCTCAAGCGCGAGGCCCGCCAGGGGCGGTTCCACTACTTGCCCGCCGACGTCATCACCGCGAAACTGGAAGCCGTAGGGTTCCGGGACGTGGAACACAAGTTGAGCTTCGCCAGGCAGGCGTTGCTGTTTCGCGCGACCAAGCACTGACGCCCCACTCAGCCGACCGCGCGCAGCGTGCCGAGCGCGCGCAACTCGTCCAGCACCGGGCCGCGCAGCGCCTGTTCGACCGCCACCAGCGCCCGCGCCACCGGAGCGCCGTCCGTGGCCCGGTGGTCGAAAAACACCCGGAGTACGGTGTCCCCGTTTGCCTCTACCGGGGCGGGCCCGAAGAACATCGTGTGCGGACTGAGCGCGAAGGTCAGCGCGCCGCCGAGCGGCACGACGTTGCTGGCGCAGAACGTGCCGCAGTAGCGGTCGCGCCAGCCGCCCCGGGTGCAGAGCGCCAGCCACATCAGCCCCCGCCGCACCGGGCGTGGCAGCCGCAGCAGCGCCAGGGCGGTACGGAACGCCCGCACCTCGCCCAGCGGCACGGTGCGCAGCCGGCCCAGTTCGCTGTCGATTTCAACGAGCGATTTCGCCTCGGGCCGCCGCAGCGGGTACGTAAGCACCACCGGCCCGCCGTCCAGTTGCCGCTCCACCGTCACCAGGGCGGTCGATTCCGCATGTTCGTAGAGGCGGGCATACGGGAACGTCAGGAGCGAGGTGCGCAGTTCCGGCGCGACGCGCGATGCCAACCCGAACGCCTTGAGCAGCACCGAGAACCACCCCGGGCGCGGGTCGGCCACGGCGCGTGCGGCGACCAGTTCGGCCAGGTTCACCCGCCGCTCGACCGCGACGGTCGTGTCGGGGCTGCAGAAGTGCAGAAAATCGATCACGAGGCGCCGGCCGCGGCTCAGTCCGGTCGTGCGCCCGCGCGGTCGTGACATCGGATCGCTCTCCTACTCACATGGAGACCGGGGCCGGCTCACAACGGGTGCGGCGCCGGTGAGCCAAAGGCGGTTCAGCCCACGCGGATGCACGCGGGTACGGGCCGCGTGCCATGCGAACGCGTCCGCGAGCGTCTCGCTCAGGGGGCGTGCCCGGTAGCCGATCTCGGACTCGGCCCGCGCCGAATCCACATACCAGTATCGGCGGAACAGGCGCACGAACTCAAACGACGGCTTCGGGTCCTTGCCGGTGATGCGGTGCCCGAGTTCGGCGACGGCGGCCAGCGCCCATAGACCCAGCGCCGGGACGGCCGGCCGGAACGAAGGCAGTACCGCGCGCCGAAGCCCGGCCGCGCGCGCGAGCCGCGCGAACAGGTCCGAGAATCGCACGTTCGTGCCGCCCAGAATGTAGCGCCGACCGCACGCCCCGCGCTCGGCGGCGAGCAGGTGGCCGCGCGCAACGTCGCGCACGTCTACCGCGTTGATGCCGCCGGGCGGCGGCACCGCCAGGTTCCCGCGCCAGAACCGCACGCACAGTTCCCCCATGACCGACGGGCCCGGATCGTCCGGCCCGAACAGGTACCCCGGGTTCACAACCCCAATGTCGGGCCCGGGCCGCATCCAACGCGGCCTGTTCGGCCGCCCGCTTCGCCTGCACGTAGGCGACGCGCAGCCTCGCGTTCGGAAACGGCGAGTCCTCGGTGCGTGTAGCCCCGCGACCCGCCCCGACCGTAACTATGCTCGACGTGAGGACAAGCCGCGCGCCGGCGGGCAGCGCTTCCAGCACACGCGTCACGGCGTCCCGGTGCGTGCCCATCGCGCGGGCCGCGTTTCCGCCCGCGCCGACCGGCCCGGCCGCGAGGAACACGACACGCGCCCCGTCGAGGGCTGCCAGAAGCGCGGCGGGGTCTGAGAGGTCGCCGGTGCGGGCGTCGAG
>JBJSXS010000420.1:0-2960 GCA_046086545.1 Gemmata sp. | reverse complement strand
CCGGGCGCGCGTACAACACGACGATGGCGCTGATGGCCCTCCACGCGCTCGGCACCAAGCCCCGGCACGACCCGCTCCCGGTGTTCGATGTGGTTCTGAAAGCGGACTACAAGGTACTGCCGCTGTACATGACGAGCTTCTTCCCGCTCGCGTACCTCGCCAGCGGAAAGGCTATCCCCGCTGACGCCGACAAGAAGATCAAGGCGCTGATGGAGCAGTCCGAAGACGGTTACATCAACGACCACGTCGCGGCGACGTTCCACGCGGCACATTATTACCGGCTTGTGGGCGAGCAGACGCCGATGGCCGACGCGATGCTGAAGCGCGTGCTGCGCGACCAGAAGAAGGACGGCAGTTGGATGCTGAACCAGCCGGCACGCGACCGGCACGCGACCTTCGACGCGTGCTTCATCCTGAAGCAACTCGGCGGCAACAGCCCCGACGCGAAGAAGGCGCTCGACAAGGCCGCGGCGTGGGCACTCGCGTGCCGCAACGCGGACGGCGGGTTCGGCCACTACCCCGGCAGCACGTCCGACGCCGACGCCTGCTTCTTCCACGTCGGCACGCTGGTGATGGCCGGTTGGCTGAAGCCCGCCGACCCGCTCCCGAAGAACCCGCACCTCATCGGCTGGGGCCACCTCATGCCGGTGAAATGAGTTCAGCGATGACGGGCGAGGCGAACGGCAATCGCTTGACGCCCGACAATCCGTTCCGACGCGCGGCACTCACACCGCACGGCTTTTGAGCCGCACGCGAGGCACCTTCTGCCACCGGCCCCGGACCACAGCAAGCAGGCCCAACCGACTGCCGCGCGGCGCGGGTCAGCCGGGAGTCGGCCTTGTCTTCGCGGCGGCTGACGAGAGTGAGAGTTACAGCCGAGCGCAGGGTAGCACCGAGCGATACGAATGTGGTTGAACTCGTCTGCGGGGATGGTGGCGAAGCGCGGTACGGTGCATGTCATACCCCGATCCCCTCCTACCTCAGTTGGGAGGCGGTCGAGGAGCGAGACGTTCGCGCGGTCAGCCGACACTCACCTGAACAACTCCCGCACCGGTTCGCCCGTCTCCACGAGCGCGGTGGGGCGGGACTGCGTGTCGGGGAAGTGAACCTTTCGCGCGTCGATGCCCAGGTGCCGGAACACGGTCGCGGTCACGTCCTGCGGCGCCACCGGGCGGTCCGCGACGTACTCGCCCTTCGGGGTGCTGCGCCCGATCACCTGACCCATCTTCATCGAGCCGCAGCCCATCAGCACACTGAACACGTTGCCCCAGTGGTCGCGGCCGCCTTCGGGGTTCATGCGCGGGGTGCGCCCGAACTCGCCCATCGCGACTACCAGCGTGCGTTCGTACAAGCCGCGGTTGACGAGGTCGCGGACGAGGGCCGCGAGGGCCTTGTCGAACGGCGGGATCAGCAGTTCGGCGCCGGGCTTGGTCGCGAGCCGGTTCGCGGTGCCGTGGTGGTCCCACGGGACGCAGTTCACCGTGACGAACGTGACGCCCGCTTCGACCAAGCGGCGCGCGAGAAGGGCGCTCTGCCCGAACGTGTGGCGGCCGTAGTCGTCGCGGAGCTTCGCGGGTTCGGCCGAGATGTTGAACGCCTCCGCGGCGGCCCTGCTCGTCAGCAGCGAGAACGCGCGATCCGCGTGCGGGTCGAGGCCGACGGCGCGGGAGTCCGCGGCCCGCTTGCTCGCGTCGAGGGCGTCTAGCAGGTGCTTCCGGTCTTCGAGCCGGTCAATCGGCACGTCGGCCGGGAGCGCGAGGTTCCGCACCCTGAACGCCGCGTCGTTCGGGTCGCTTTCCGTGACGAACGGGTTGCACCCGCGGCCGAGGTACGCGGCGTAGTGAAAGAAGTTGTCGGTGCCGCCTTTGAGGTGCGGCACCGCGGCGTAGGGCGGCACCCCGGGGTTGCGGGCGCCGACGAGTTTCGCAGTCGCGGACCCCATGCACGGGCGCCGCTGCACGTTGAAGTCCGCGACGTTGAACGCCGGCCCCTCGATGCCGGTGAGCATCCAGTGGTTGCCCTTCGTGTGGTCGCCGGACCCGTGGTTCACCCCGCGCAGGATCGCGAGCTTGTCCGCGACCTTCGCCTCTTCGGGGCACAGTTCGCCGAACTGCACGCCGGGGACGGCGGTCTTGGTGGCGCCGAACGGCCCGCGGAACTGATCGACCGCGTCCGGCTTCGGGTCCCAGGTCTCCATGTGCCCCGGGCCGCCGCTCATCCAGAACAGGATGACGCTCGCCCCCTCGACGTGCGGAAGGCCGTGGTCGCCGTCCGCCTTGGCGCGGAGAAAATCCCCGAGCGCCAGCCCGCCGCCGAGCACGCCAGCCTGAAGGAAGGTGCGCCGCGTGACGCCGGTGCAGTCCGAACCTGTCCCGCCGAGAACCTTGAACATGACCGCGACTCGGGGAGGGCTAATGATGCCGGTGGGACTGCCACTTTACCCGCAACCGGCCCGCGTGTCACGCGCGCATTAGCCAACAACACGCGACAGCGCCACGGGCAGGGGCGATTCGAGCTCCACGCGCTCGCCCGTAATGGGGTGGTCGAAGCTCAGACGCCACGCGTGCAGGCACAGCCGGCGCGCGGGGTCGGTGACCGCGCCGTACATCTTGTCCCCCGCGACCGGGCACCCCAGGCCCGCCATGTGAACGCGGATCTGGTGCTTGCGCCCGGTTTCGATGCTCACTTCCACGAGCGCGTACCGACCGCGGGCCTCGCGCACCGTGTAGCGCGACACCGCGCGCTTCGCGCCGGGGCCGGGGCGGCCGCTCGCGCGCACCCGCAGGTCGCGCCCTTCAGTCAGGTGGTTCTCGATGCGGCCCGAAGTCGGGTTCGGCGCGCCCTCCACCACCGCGAGGTAGGTCTTGCTCACCCGTTCCCAGTCCGCCTGGAGCTGGTCGCGGGCGGCGGCACTCCGCGCGAGCAGGAGCAACCCGGAGGTGTCGCGGTCGAGCCGGTGG
>JBJSXS010000419.1:0-2262 GCA_046086545.1 Gemmata sp. | reverse complement strand
CGATGGCTTCCGGCGTGCCGCCGACCGCGGTCGCGACGACGGGCACGCCCGCGGCACTCGCCTCCAGCGCCACGTTCGGCAGGCCCTCGGTGTACGACGGCAGCACGACCACGTCGGCCGCGCCGATGAGGGAGTCGAGGTCGGTGCGGAACCCGGGCAGCACCACGCGCCCGGTTAATCCGAGTTCGGCAACGCGGCGCTCGAGCTTGCCGCGCAGCGACCCTTCGCCGAACACAACCACGCCGGCGCCGGCGTTGTCGCGACAGATCGTCTGCGCGGCCTCGACGAGCACGCCGAAGCCCTTCTCGGGGCTGAACCGGCCGGCGCCGACGACGACCTGCGACACCGCGGCGCCCCGGAAGAACCCGCACAAGCGGGTTCGCGCGGCGGGGTCGGCGCGCTCGAACGCGCTCAGCCGCGCGCTGTTGCGGATCACGCTCACCTTTCGCGCGGACGCGCCGCACCACCGGCGCACCTTCTCGGCCTGCCCCTCGGACACGCACACGACGTGATCCATGAACCGCAGGTGCCGGCGGTCGAGCCACTCGTACGCCTTCACCTTGCGCGTCTCGCCGGTCCACCCGCGCGACACCGCGACCGCCGGGACGCCCGCGCGCCGCGCGGCCAGGCGCCCGAGAATGTGCGCCTTGTAGCCGTGGCAGATCAGCACGTCGCAGGCCGTCGCCCGGAGCACCTCGGTGACCTCGGCGGCGGTGGCGAACACGTTCGGGAAGTCGCGCTTCAGCCGCGCGGTCGCGAACCCGTGCTTCCGCACCTCGTCCAGGAACGCCCCGCCGCGCCCGCCCTCGGGGAACGTCGCAAACGTCGTGCGAACGTGCTCAGGAAGGGCCAGTGCGAGCCCGAGCATCTGCCGCTCGGGCCCGCCGAAGAACGTGCTGGCGGTGAGGTGAACGAGGTTCATTCCCAGGCGCGTCCGTGCGGCAGGGGCGGCGGTCAGAGCAAGGTTGAAAGTGTAGAGGGTTCGCGCTGCGGTTGTCTACCCGACTTTTTCGCGCCCCCAGCTCGGACGCTCTAGCGCTCGTCGATGTTCCATGCGGAACGTTGTTCGGCGCTACGAATGGGAAAAGGCAAATCGCTTTTCGTGACAGTCGGACGCGACGCGGTAGAGACGGTGGCCCCGCCGGTGCCGGGGCCGCCGCCAGTCGAGGGGAGTTACCCCTTCGCCACGTTTACCCACTTCTGGCTCTTGGCGGAATCGAGAATGGCGTCCAGCACCGCTTGTGTCTCGAGCGCGTCGCGGAAGGTCGGGGCCGCCGACGAACCGCTCTCGAGCCCCTGGATGAAGTCCGCGACCTGGTGCGTGAAGCTCGAGTCGTAGCCGATCGCCAGGCCCGGGACCCACCACTTGTTCATGTACGGGTGGTCGCCGCCGTTGTCGGTCACGTGGATGCTCGACCACCCGCGGAGCTTGCCTTCCACCTTGTAATCGAAGATCTGCAGCCGGTGCAGGTCGTGCAGGTCCCAGAAGATGCTCATGTCCTCGCCGTTGATCTCGAACGTGTAGAGCGCCTTGTGCCCGCGCGCGTACCGGGTGCTCTCGAAGTTCGCGAGCGACCCGTTCTGGTAGCGGCCCATGAACGTGCACGCGTCGTCGATGCCGACCTTCTCGACCTTCCCCGTGAGGTTGTGCATCCGCTCCTTCACGAAGGTTTCGGTCATCGCGCACACGCTGTCGAGCCGGCCGTTCAGCCAGATCGAGGTGTCGATGCAGTGCGCGAGAAGGTCGCCACTCACCCCGCTGCCGGCCGCGGCACGTCGAGGCGCCAGAGCCCCTGCCCGCCCTGCGGGAGGTCGCTCTTGATGGTCCAGTCCTGGAGGAACTTGGCCCGGTAGTGGAAGATCTTCCCGAGGCGGCCTTCTTCGATCAGCTTCTTGGCCAGCGTGACGGCGGGGATGCGGCGGTAGTTGTACCACACCATGTTCGGCACGCCGGCCTTCTCGACCGCGGCGACCATCTCGCGCCCTTCCGGCACGTTCATCGCCAGCGGCTTCTCGCACAGAATCGCCTTACCCGCCGCGGCGGCGGCGATAGCGATCTCCTTGTGCATGTTGTTCGGCGTGCAGATGTCGACCACGTCGATGTCCTTGCGCTCGATCAGCTTGCGCCAGTCGGTTTCGGTGGATTCAAACTGCCACTGATCGGCGAACTTCTTGACCTGTTCTTCATTGCGACCACAGATCGCCTTCAGCACGGGACGATGCTTGAGTTCCGGGAAGAAGTCATTGACTCGCTTGTAACCG
>JBJSXS010000418.1:0-2359 GCA_046086545.1 Gemmata sp. | reverse complement strand
CCGCGAGGCCGACCAGCACCCACGCCGCGCACACCCCGAGCGTGATGCCCCGCGCGCGGCCGGCGTCGCCCGCCGCAAGGTGCGCGGCCGCCTTGTCGAGCGAGATCAGGATCGGGTGAACGGCCTTCGTGGCCGGGTCGGTGGCCCGGGTCAGTTCGTCGGCCCACCCGCGGTACACGTCGCCCGTGCCGCCGACCCCGTACACGACCGCCGGCACGGCGCCCCAAAACACCGCCGAGAACGACACCGCCCACCCGAGCGCCCGCCACCGCCGGGCCCACGCCAGGTACGGCAGCACCAGCACCGGGAACAGCTTCAGCGCGACGCTGGCGGCGAACATAAACCCGGCGCCCGCGTCGCGCCCGCGGACCAGCGCCGCGCACCCGAACACGACGGTCGCCAGGACGACCAGATTGCAGTTCACCGACCGCACGTCCCACTGGAAGTAGTAAGCGACGAGCGCGTACGCGAGCGGCAGGAGCACGAGGCCGCCGGGCCGCCGGTGCAGTCCCAGAACGCGCGCGAGGCAGAGGTAGATGGAGCCGGCCGCAACCCCGGTGAGGGCGAGCCACAGCGACGCGGCGACCGAAAACGGCAGCACCGCACTGGCCGCGTGGACCGCGGCAGCCGGCGGCGGGTACGGGTACCCGGCCGGGTACTGGTGCGTCTCGAATACGTGCCGGCCCGAGTCGTACAGGATGCGGTAGTCCACGGCCGAGTGCGGCCACGGCACGGAACCGAACATCGCGCGCGCCGTCAGGTCGAACAGCAGCCACCCGGCGATTCCGACGACGGCGACCGCGTCCCACCGGCGCCACGCCCGCTCGTACCCCGCTTGCATTCCGCCGCCCCCGCGCCTGTTTGCCGCGGATCATCGGGCGGGCGCGGGATCGGGCGGTACCGAAAGCCCGGCACGCACCAAAAGAAGAACCCGCAGGCGGCGCGCAACCGGAACAGCTTGACGCACGATCGCGGTCAGATCACGTACTGGAGCGGCTGGCCGGAATCGACCAGTTGAGCCAGTGTCGTTCGCTTGAGGATGGCGGCCTGGGAGTTGAGGAACTCGTCGTGCGCGGCGCGGACCCGGTCCCACACGTCGTCGAGGGCGGCGGCCAGCGGCGACGCGGGCTTGCGCGCCTTGGTGCGCGTGCCGGCCTGCTCGGTGCCCTCTACCGCGGCCACCACGTCGGCCAGACTGATCTCCGCCGGGTTCTTGGCGATGTGGTACCCGCCGGCCGCGCCGCGGGTGCTGGTCACCAGCCCGTCCTTGTTCAGCTGGATGAGGATCTGCACCAGAAACCGCGGCGACGAGATGCCGTGCTTGTTGGCGATGTCCGTGAGGCGCACCGGTTTCGGGTCGCCGTAGTGGGCGGCCAGTTCGAGCATCGCGAGACAGGCGTATTCGGCGCGGGCGGAGAACAGCATAGTCAAAAGTCCCAAGTCCTAAAGTCGTACAGCCCCGAGCCGTCAAGTCTTGGACTTTACGACGTTCGACACATTCAGATGCCTTCGCCGTCCTTGACCTCGACCACGTGCAGCCCGCACTCCTTCTTCACCTTCCCGGCCCAGCGGCCGGCACGGTCGTCCTCGCCGGCCGCCACCGGGCGCGTGCAGGGCCAGCAGCCGATGCTCGGGTAGTCGCGGTCGTGCAGCGGGTTGTACGGCACGTCGTGCTTGTGGACGAAGCCCCAAACGTCCCTCTTGGTCCAGTTCAGCAGCGGGTTCACCTTCGTCAGCCCGAACTTCGGGTCCCACTCGATCACCGCCGCGCGGCCGCGGTCGGCGGTCTGGTCCTTGCGGATCGCGCTGATCCACGCGAGCGGGGCGATCCGCTCCACCGCGCTCCTCAGGGGGATGATCTTGCGGTCGAGGCAGCACTGGTCCGGGCGGATCACATGGAGCGGGCCGCCGTTCTCGGCCTCGTATTCGGCAACCGTCGTGTCCGGGTAAACGTACTCAACCTCGATCCCGTACCGCTGCTTGATCCGCTCGCGCAGCTCGAGCGTCTCGGGGAACTGGTAGCCGGTTTCGAGGTTGATGAGCCGGGTGGCGGGCTGAATGTCGGCGAGCATGTGGATCAGGCAACACCCTTCGGCGCCGAACGCGGTTGCCATCATGAGCCGCGGGTAGAACCGCTCCGTGGCCCACCGCAGCACTTCCTGGGGCGTCGCGGTCAGGAGCCGCTCGCTCGCCTCCGCGATCTCTTCCGGGGCCGCCTGCTGAGCCGACATTCCGCTCTCCGGAGATTCGTGCAGAAACCTGATTTATATCGTAATCTTTCAGCACGGAAATGAAAAGGCAGAAAAGAAGGGAATGTAGTGGACAAAGGTGAGCAAAAAGCCGGTTGCGGCTTCGCGGG
>JBJSXS010000417.1:0-6097 GCA_046086545.1 Gemmata sp. | reverse complement strand
CACCGCGGCCGAGGGGCTGGCCGAGGTCTCGCGCGACCGGCCCGACGTGGTGGTGCTCGACGTCCACCTGCCCGATGCGAGCGGGCTGGTCACGTTCCGCCGGGTGAAGCAGACCGACGCGCGCATCCCGGTCATCCTCATCACCGGGCACGGCACCACCGACCTGGCCATCGAGGCGATGAAGGACGGGGCCTACGAGTACCTGCTCAAGCCACTCGAGCTGGCCGACCTGCGCAAGCTGATCGACCGCGCGGTGCAGTCCAGCCGGCTCATGCGCACGCCCGCGGCGATGCCCGAGGTCGAGTCCGCCCCCGCGACCGGCGACGTGATGCTGGGCCGGTGCCCGGCCATGCAGGAGGTGTACAAGGCGGTGGGCCGGGTCGCCGGCCAGAACGTCATCTCGCTGATCCTGGGCGAGAGCGGCACCGGCAAGGAGCTGGTGGCCCGGGCCATTTACCAGCACTCGAAGCGGGCCGGCCAGCCGTTCCTGGCGGTCAACTGCGCGGCCATCCCGGAGCCGCTGCTCGAGAGCGAGCTGTTCGGGCACGAGAAGGGCGCGTTCACCGGGGCCGACCGCAAGCGGATCGGCAAGTTCGAGCAGTGCCACGGCGGCACCATCTTCCTGGACGAGATCGGCGAGACGACGCCGCTCACCCAGGCCAAAATGCTGCGCCTCATCCAGGAGCAGCGGTTCGAGCGGGTGGGCGGGTCCGAGACGGTTCAGACCGACGTGCGGCTCATCGCCGCGACCAACGCCGACCTGGAGAAGCTGGTCGAGGGCGGCCAGTTCCGCCGCGACCTGTACTTCCGGCTCAACGTGTTCACCATCCGGCTCCCGCCGCTGCGCGAGCGCGGCGGCGACGTCGGGGTGCTGATCGACCATTACCTGCGGCGGTTCGGGCGCGAGCTGGGCAAGCCGGTGGCGGAGGTGGCGCCGGACGCACTTGCCGCACTGTTGGCGTACCCGTGGCCGGGCAACGTGCGCGAGCTGCAGAGCGTGCTGAAGCAGTCGGTCCTGCGGATGAGCGGGTCCGCACTGCTGGCAGACTTTCTGCCCGACCAGGTGCGCGCCCCGGGGGCGCCCCGGGGGCCCGCGGCGACGGCCGACGGCGCGTTCGACTGGGACCGGTTCGTCGGCGGGCGCGTGGCCGCGGGGAGCGAGAACCTGTACGCCGAGGCGCTCGAGCGGATGGAGCGCGAGGTGCTGCTGCGGGTACTCCAGCGCACCGACGGGAACCAGTTGCAGGCGGCCCGCATCCTGGGCATCACCCGCGGGAGCCTGCGCAACAAAATCCGGACCCTGGGCATCAGCATCGCGCGGTCGGTGTGGTCCGAAGACGAGCAGGGTGACGGTTGAGCGGCCAGCCGCCAGCGGCCCTAGAATCGCATCGCTTTTTGAACGGCACACCGGTTGCCTGGTTGTGGCGCATCCCCTGCCGAGGTCTCCCGTGGCCGACCCGACACACCCTCGCACGCCCGACCCACTGACGCCCGGGTTCCTGCCGAACGTCCGGTTCGACTGCCGGCCGGGTTCCTCGTGTTCCTGAGCGCGATGCCGCTGTGCCAGGGCGTCGCCAACGCGAGCCGGTGCCCGGAACCGATCGGTGGAACTGAAGGGCGACGAACTGCCGATCTCGCCGCCGCTCAACCCCGGCGCGCGGCCACCCGGGTTCGACTCTGCGCCCGCCGAAATTCTGGCACGTCGCCCGCGCGAAGCGGGGGGCGCGGTCTACCAGGAAGCGCGACCCGACGGGCGGCTTCACTTCTTGGCCAGGAGCGGCTTGAGTGCCTCCGCGAACGCGTCGGCCTGGCGCATGAAGCCCAGGTCGGTTGGGTGCGAGCCGTCTACCGTGCCCTCGCCGTCGTCGCCGATCAGGTGCTCGCCGCGCAGGTAATGCAGGTTCTTGTCGCCCGCGAGTACCAGCGCGTCGAACGCCTTCTTGTACGCGGCCCGGCTGTCGGTGTTGCGCTTCGCCAGCGCCGCGAGCGCCGGCGCGCTCGCGTAACTCCGGTCCTCGACCAGTAGAATCGGCGTGGTCGGTTTGGCCTTCCGCAGCGCCTGCACGAACGGCCCGGTGCGCTCGGCCACCTGCGCGGGCGCCAGGTTCGGCAGGCAGTCGAGGACGAACACCGCGGCGTCAAGCTCCCCGAGCAGCGCGGCCATGTCGAGATCGAGCGTGCCGTTGCCGGAGAAGCCGAGGTTGATGACCGCGTGATCGAACCGGCGGCCCAGGATCGCGGTGTGAACCATCCCGGGGCGCGACGCGCACCCGCCTTGCGTGATCGACGTGCCGTAGAACACCATCGGCCTCGCCTGCTCCGCGGGCCGCGGGTCGGCCCTCTTCAGGACAGCCCCCTTCGGCAGCCCGATCTCGGCCGACGCCACCCCGTTGTACAGCGGCAGGTACAACAGGAACTCCTTCTCGCCCGCGGGGAGGCCCGTTGCGAGCTGCGCGGCGGTGGTCTCGGCGGTCGGGCGCCCGTTCGCGACCCACTGCCACTTCCCGGCCGCGGTCCTCACGTACAGGTCCAACCCGCTGACGCCGGTCGCGGGCATGTGGGGCATCGCGAGGTTCTTGCCGGTCACCGTCCAGCGCGCGTGAACGGCGGTCGCGCCGGTGACGAACCGCACGCACAGCCCCGTCGAGTTGCGGCCGAGGGCCCACACCGGCGGGCGCGCGGTCTGCTCGGCCTTCGCCGGCAGGCGGTCGAACGGCGCCTTCACGTCGGCCCACCCCTGCCCTTCGAGCCCGAGGGAGCGGATGTCGTACCAGTGAACGCCGGACGCCTCATCGACCTTCGCCGTGGCGGGGTCGACGGGCGGTCCGGCCGCCCGGAGCGAACCCGTGAGGGCGAGTAACACGAGAGCAGCGAGGCGAGTCATGGTGAAGAACCTCGGGTGACGGAGTTCGGCACGACACAACAACGGGTCTTTAGCGTTCGCCCCGCAGGGGCGCGACGCCACGGCACAGTCACTTCACTTCGGGCGTCTGCGCGGCCACCTGCTCGCCCAGCGCCTTGAGGTCGAGTTGCTGCCCCTTCTTGGGGAACGGGTGCGGCAGCAACCACCACTCTTCTGTAAAGGACGCGGACTCGCCCGGCTGGAGCCGCTCGCGGGGGCCGATGGGTTCGAGTTCGATGCGCGGCCCGGCGGGGTACCAGACCGAGAGGGTGAGGCCCGCCGCCTCGTTGTACACGCGGTCCGGGAACGCCGGGAACCGTTTCACGAACGCGGTGTCGTTGGGCATGACGTAGGCGAGCCAGCCGGCGTAGGTGTCGAACCCGAGCTTCGGCTTGCGCGGCGGCGCGAGGATTTCGAGGAACCCGTCGCGCTCGCGGACGTTGTCGTCTTTGGCCTTCACGTTGATGACCGCGCCGTCCTCGTACATCGCGTACCTGCTCGGAAACCGGCTCGGGCGGTCGCCCAGAGGGACCACGCAGATCCCGCCGCCCGGCGAGAACGACCGGCCCCAGTGGCACACCTCGCGCGCCTCCTTGCCGGCGTTGGTCATGGTCTGCTTGCACGACAGCCCGACGCGCTTACCGTGCGTGACGAGCTTGAACTCGCGGACGAGTCGGACGCCCGTGTCCTCCTCCGGACCGGTGAGCTTCACGACGTTCGCTCGGGTGACCTCCGCGGTCCACTCGCCGGCCCACGCCTTCGGGTGCGGGGCCACCGTGAGTTCCGGCCCGTAGTCGAAGCGGCCCGCGGTGATCGGCCCCGGCTTGCCGGGCGGCGCCTTCTTCTCGGCTTCGTCGAACCACATCGCGTCGGCGCCCCCGACCGAGAACTCCAGAACGCGCCCGCCGGCCTGCGGGCACAGCACCGCGCGGGCGGTGCCGAGTTTCATCTCGACGGCCCGCGCGTACCCGTGCGAGGCGACGGCGCGGGCCACGGGTTCGTCGGCACCGCCAGCGGCCACGGCGGCCACGACGACCAGCGGGGCGAGTAAGAAGCGAGGGGGCATGGGGAGGCTCCGGAGGGGGTTCAATACGTGGGCCGCGCGACGGGCCCTTCGTCGCTCAGCAGCGGGTGCAGGTCGGCCGCGTACAGCACGTGCCGCACGTCCGTTGCGGTGCCGTCCACAAGCACCTGGCGCCTCATCAGGCGCACCCCGTGGCTGTAGTCGACGTAGGTGGCGCGGTGAGCGACGGTTAGCGGCTGTATCGGTTTGCCCTCGAGCGTGTGCCAGCCGTAGATCGCCACCCGATCGGGCCGCTCGCTCAGGCGGTTGGAGACCACCACATCCTTCTTCGTGCCCGCGACCAGTTCGCCGAGCCCCTTACCCGCCCGCTGCCGCTCGATGAGTTCGTTGTGCTGAAGAAAAGTGGCGGTCGCCTCGCGTGCCTCGGTCAGTGGCTTCGGGGCGAGTCTCAACGTCGCGGCGCGGTACACCTCATCGACCACCTTGCGCGTGGGCAGGGCGCAGCCGAAGGCGTCAGCGACGCGCGCCGCGGTCCGTGGGCTCATCGGCACGCGCACGAAATCGCTGTCGCTGCCGACCGCGAGGTGGTCCGGCATGACCTCGACGACCGCGACGCGCTCGTTCCCGAAGGCGTCCCTCGCCTTGACGGTCACCCGGGTGAAGGTGCGGAGGAACTCGGGCACGTTGCCGCGCAACAGCTCGTTCGCGATCGCCTCGTCGCGCCCGTCCGGCGTAAGTTGTTCCAGCGATTTGAAGAACGCGGTCCCGGCGGGCGCGCCCACCGGGCGCTTCGGGATGCCGGGCGCCGGCTGAACGAGCTTCGTGTACGCGCGCGGCCCGCCGAACGTGCCCCACGCCGGCCTCGCGCCGGGGTCGGTGAGGCCGCACAACAGCCCGTTCATCTCACCCACGAGCGCGGTGTGCAGAACGCGGTTCTCGGGGTTGGCGTGAACCAGCAGCACGAGCCGCCCGTCGAGGGCGGCGCGTGCCGTGATGTCGTCGGCCGTTGTCTCCGCGAATGTTAGGTCTTTCGCGAAGCGGGCGCGCATGCGCTCGGTCGCGCGGAACGTGCCGCCGTCGGGCCCGACCACGGGCTTGCCGCCGAGCGTCACTTTGCGGTCGTCGTAGGCGATCACCACGAGGCGACGCCCGCGGTCCGGTTTCAGCCACGCGAGCAGCTTGTCGCCGTGCCTGTCGGCGTCGCTGTAGGAGTAGTTCGCGTCGAGGAAGACGACGCGCTCCACGAACTCGGGAACCGCGGGGGACGCATCGAGGAACCCGAACAGGAAGCTCCCACCGCCGCTGTGCCCCGCGAGGGACACCCGCACCGTGTCCCCGGGCACCCACGCGCGGAGCGCGGCCACCGCCTTCGCGATGCGCGCGGGCCCGTCCTTGTGCCCGCGCTTCCACGCGGGCCAGCTCAGCCCGTCGGCTTCGATGCACGCCAGGACCACGTTCGCGTCCGACGACACCTCGCGCAGCTTCCGCACCTGAGCCGCGACGTGCTGACTGTCGAAGAGCCAGTCGAGGCGGTCCGCGGGCGCGCGCCCGAGCGTCTGCTCGATGGTGGTGCCGTTGGGGGTCGCGTAGATGACCAGTCGCGTCGGCCTCTTCGGGTCGAACTTCGCGGACGCGCTGGCGAGCGCGCGAACGCCGTCGCCGACCCACTCCTCGCGCACCAGTTCGTCGCCCGACGCGGTCCCGCGGAACCCGGGCAGGGGCGGCGGCTCCGCACCCGGGGCGAGCGCGGCGACCAGGAGCGCGGCGGGCAGCATCGGTCTTACCCTGTTGACGCGGCTCACGCCTTGCGGCGCACGCCGAACGCGGTGTGTTTCTTCGGCGCCTTTACCAACTCGAACGGCGGGCGCTTGTCGAACGCCCGGGCGACCTCGGCCGCGCGCCCGGCGTCGAGCGCGCCCGTGTGCGCGTGGAGCAAGTACCGCAGCGTGAGCGGGTCCTTCGTCGTCGTGGCGCGCGGCCCGGCGAGGCACGCCGACGCGGCCATCCACCCGTCCTCGCGCACGTGCCACGCCGGCGGGTGCCCCGGGTTGCTCGCGTGATCGAAGTAGGTGACCCCCTCTGTGTGCCCGCCCTGCCGGCCGCTGTAATCCACCCACGCCGCGGCCCTGCCGAAAACGGCCGGCTCGCCGGCCGCACCCGCGCTGTTCGCG
>JBJSXS010000416.1:0-2491 GCA_046086545.1 Gemmata sp. | reverse complement strand
GCCCGCAGCGCGTCTTCGAGTCTGCGCACCCAGGTGGGCACGTCGAGGCCCACGCCGCTCACGATGGCTTCCAGCGGTTCGATCGCCGTTCCCAATCGGACGAACGCGGGGTTGTCTTCCGATAGGCCGGCGCGGGCGGCCTTCGCCGCGCCCGCGACCTGCGCCGCCGCGCGGTCGATTTCGAGCGGCCGCGTGAACCGCTCCTCCAGCCGGTCGCGCACCGTGCGGAGCTTCACGCCGTAGCGCGTCTCGCGCTCGGTCAGTTCCTTCAGCAGCTCGTCGGCGAGTTCAACGGTCTTTTCGGCGATGAACGTGCGCCACCGGGCCGCGAGCGCCTCGTGGCCCCGCTGACAGAGCGCTTCGTGCGCCAGCGCGAGGGGGCGCATTCGCCACGCGAAGCGGTCGTACCGCACCTTGAGCCGCAGCATGTCCAGGAGGATGTGGATGTTCTCGCCGTAGTCCGACTGCGTCGTCGTCGTGTTGTAATCGCGGTACTCGTCGTAGTGCTCGACGAGCGCTTGCAGCACCACCTCCGCGCTGCGGGCGGTGCGACTGCGGTCGACCGTGCCCGCGTCCCAGTCGGCGACGAGTTTGGGCCGCTTCGCGTTGCCGTCGCTGGTCTCGATCTCGTGATCGAGCCACTCGCTGACGCCGCGGGCCAGAATGCCGCGCATGTTCGACAGCCCGAGGAACGGCACCGTGAACAGGTCGCTGCCGTACTTCGTCACGAACCCCTTCACCGGCTCCCAGTCGTCGTCCTCGCTGACGGTTTCCAGTACCGAGAGGCGCAGCGACTGGCTGTGCTGGTGCCACAAGTCCTGGAACTGGCGCGCGATCTCGAACAGCGAGTCCGCGAGCGGCCCCTCCTCGCCGGTGGTCGACTCGTTCCACGTCGCGGCGGCCGCGAGGAGCGTTTCCACGACCCCGGAGAGCGCGGTGCGGAACAGCTGGTCGAAGCTGCTCACCCGCCGCCCCTCGGGCGGGCTGTTCCACTCCATCTGCCGGGCCATCCTGGTGAGCTGGAACGTCTCCCGCAGCAGGCCCAGCCGCGGCAGCCGGGTGAGGAGGTCTTCGAGCACCCCCAGAGCGGCCTGGGCGCGCAGCACGTCGCGCGGCTTGCCGCCGTCCGACGGCGGGCAGTACAGCAGCGGCTCGGTGCGGAACAGCGCGACGAACGCCGGCAGCACCGCGCGCACGCCGGCCGCGTCGGCGCGGCCCAGCGCGCGCTCGAGGCTCACCAGCAGCGGCTCCCACGCCGGCGCGCGGTCCCGCGCGCCCTCGGCCCGCTCCGGGGCGGGCAGCTCGGGCCCGGGCACGCGCACCGCGGCCAGCGAGACCGCCGCCCGCCGCATGTCCACGGACGCGGCCACGCCGAGGTCGAGCAGGTGCCCCCTGATCGCCCGGCGGCGGTCGAACTCGATCATCCCCTCGTGCCCGCCGGACGGGTCCGGCACCGCGATGTCCGTTAGGCGGTCGAGGAACTGGCCGAGCGAGTCGGCGGCGCGCCGCGCGGCGGTGAGCCACGCCGCCAGCGTCGAGGCGCGGGCGGCGTCGTCGGCCGCCCACACGTCCGGGCGCGCGGCCAGCCGCCACAGCTTCGCGGCCGCGTGCAGGAACTCCAGTTTCGTTTCGATCGCGTCCGCCTGCGTTTCCAGTGCGAACGCGCCGACCGGCTCGGGCGGGTCGCCGGCCACCGACCCCTCCACCCCGTCGTCCGTCGAGTCCTTGTAGGTCACGCCCTCGTAGGCCGAGCCGTAGGGGTCGGCCTCGTCGGCCTCGGGGGCGCGGCGCTCGGCGAGCCACTCGTGCGGGGCGTGCCAGTCCTCGCTCGCGTTCGCCTCGAGCAGCTCGAAGAACCGGCCCAGCAGCGGGCCGCGCTCGGCCACCGGCTCGGACGCGAGTGTGCCGCGGAGCCACCGCTCGGCGAGGGCGTCGAACGACGCGCCGGGTTCGTTGAGCGGCACCGCGTCGCTCTCGGCCAGCCACGTCATCAGAAGGCCCATCGCGGCCCGCCACTCGCGGCGCTCGATGAGCGGCTCGATCACCTGCGCGAACGCGGCCGGGCTGGTGAACCCCGCGCGGTGCTGGCGCCAGAACCCGAGGTCGCTCGACCCGGCGGGGCGCGCGGCCCACGCCGCGAGCGCGTCGGTCACGTGCCCGGCCGCATCCGCCCGCTCGCCGCCCACGATCCGCGGCATGTCGGTGACGGTGGACGTGGCGAACCGGTCCCACCACTCGGCGAACCGGCGCATGCGGCCGGTCAGGCGCTCGCGGGTGGCGTCGTCCCCTTGCATGGCCGCGCTCGCGCTCGCCCGCGCGTACAGGTCGAGCTGGCGCCCGGCGATGTGGATGAGCTCTTCCGCGCGGGGGTCGCGCACCGTGTCCTCGCGCCCGGGGAAGATCGGGAACAGCCCCTGGTACCCCAGAACGTTCCACGGGTCGATGAGCGCGCCGCATTCGATCCCCCGGCGCAGCAGGTCTTCGACCTCGG
>JBJSXS010000415.1:0-3675 GCA_046086545.1 Gemmata sp. | reverse complement strand
GGAGGCGCTCGACACGCCCGCGGACAAACGCACCGCGGAGCAGAAAACCCTGGCGGCCCAGACGAACACGCTGCTGAAGGTGAGCTGGGACGAGGTGCTCGCCGCGATGCCGGCACCCGACCTCGCGAAGCGGGCCAAGTTGCGCGAGCAACTGCACCTCCTTGAGGCGCAGATGCCGCCCCCGACTCCGGCCGCGTGGGCCATCGAGAACGCCGGCAGCGCGAAGACGTTCGTCTTGAACCGCGGCGAAGCCCTGTCGCCCACGGTCGAGGTCAAGCCGGGCTTCCCGCGGGTACTCGTACGCGCCGAAACGCCCGCGCCCAAGAGTCGCATCGAACTTGCCGAGTGGCTCACGTCCCCGCGACACCCGCTGACGGCCCGCGTCATCGTCAACCGGCTCTGGCAGCACCACTTCGGCCGGGGGATCGTGGGCACGCCGAACGACTTCGGCACCCGCGGCGACGCGCCCACGCACCCCGAGCTGCTCGACTGGCTCGCGTGCGATTTGGTGGAGCATAAGTGGTCGCTGAAGCACGTCCACAAACTGATGGTGATGAGCGCCACCTACCGGCAGTCGGCGACCGGCGACAGCGGCGCGAAGCTCG
Organism: Gemmata sp.; assembly: GCA_046086545.1. Lineage (GTDB taxonomy): Bacteria > Planctomycetota > Planctomycetia > Gemmatales > Gemmataceae > Gemmata. The sequence goes on along the minus strand of JBJSXS010000415.1, from coordinate 3,070 downwards.
ACCCGGAGTGCAAGCTGCTGTGGAAGATGCCGCGTCGGCGGTTGGAGGCAGAAGCGATCCGCGACAGCATCCTCACGGCGTCGGGCGCGCTGAACCGCGAGGTCGGCGGGCGCTCCGTGAAAGTGCCGCTCGAACCGGAGGTGTACGACCTCATCTTCACCGAGGGCGAACCGGACGGGCTGTGGCCGGTCACGCCGGACGCGCGCCAGCACACGCGGCGCTCGCTGTACCTGTTCAACAAGCGGAACGTGCGCCACCCGATGCTCGAAGCGTTCGACCAGCCGGACACGCTCAACGCGTGCTCCGTGCGCCCGGTCAGCACGTTCGCCCCGCAGGCGCTGATCCTGATGAACAGCCCGTTCGTTCACGCCCAGGCGAAGACCTTCGCGCTCTCGCTTCTCAACGAGGGGCCGCCGGACAAGCAGCTGGACGCGCTGTACCGCCGCACGGTGGGCCGCACGCCCGCGCCCGCCGAACGCTCGCTCGCGACCGACTTCTTGAAGGAACAAGCCGAAGTGATCCGCGCACGCCTGAAGGCGAAGCAACCCGTCGGTATCGACCCCGCGGCACTGCCCGCAGGTGCCGATCCCGCGCACGCCCGCGCACTGGCCGACCTGTGCGTTGTGGTGTTCAACACGCACGAGTTCGTCTACGTGCCGTAGGTGCCACCAGGGCGAGGGCGTCTCACGCGCGCTGACGGTCCTGGCTCCGACCGCTCACTCGATCACGAACGTGGCGAGCTTGTCGAGGTTCACCTGGTCGGGCGGGTAGTCCTTGCGCACCGGCATCTGCGGGTACACTTCGGGGAACGCGTACCGGCCCGGTTGCCACTCGATCGGCCAGTCGTCGGGCAGTTCGGACACTGTAAAGCGCTGCTCGGCGCCGGGCGGCACCTTGCGCCCGTCGGCGCCGCGGAGCGGCGTGCCCACCAGTAACCGCGGCCCGGCGGGTTCGCACGGTAGCGCTTTTGTGGAAACGACCGACGACACGTTGAACAGTTGGTGACGCAACCCGTCGCGGTCGGTCGCGAAGCGTTCAACCATTCGGCGCATGAGCAGCGACATGCGGTCACGGTCGAGCGGGTGAACCAGGTCCATCTTCGGTGCCACGAACGCGACCCGCGTGATCCACCCCGGGCGCCACTGGTGTGGCAGGAAGAGCTTGCTCAGCCCGCGTGCGATGGGGCCGAACGTAGGTGATTCGCCCGGGCTCAGCACGTCGAACAGGTCGCGCACGATCTGACGGTTGTCGTCGTACATGCCCACGCCGCCCGCGAGCAGCATTGTGACGTCCACAAGCACGACGAGCGCGGTGCAGGAGCGGAACGCGGCCACCGTCGGCACTACCACCTCCGCGACGTACCGGTTGTAGCGGCGGCTGAACTGCTCGAACAACTCGCTGCCGCTACGCCGCAGGTCCGCGGGCAGCGGGCAGAACTGGCTCTCGGCGTCGACCCCGCAGTGCCGCGCCGCCGCCAGTTGGTCCGGGGCCGCGGGGCGCGCCGGTTGCCCCTTCAGGTCCAGCAGGAACGTGGACGGCGAGATCAGCGGCTTGAAGTTCAGAATCAGGTTCGCGAGCGCCAGCTTGTACGCAGAGAGCAGGGCGGTCTCCGGCGGCGCCGGTTGCCGGATCACGTCGAGGAACGGCGCGGAGCAGTTCCGGTAGGTGCTGTCGTTCGCGAACAGGTGCAGCATCCGCTCGGACCACGCGGTGAAGTCGCGCCCGAGCATCGCGGCGTCGGCGATGCGCTCGCCGGGCAGGTCGTACAGCTTCAACAGGCAGTCGCTGAAGGTCCAGTCCGACCGCTCGAACTTGCACACGAACTGCGCGCGGTCGGTCGTTTTGGACGGCCACCGGCCGTGGCTCACGAGGGCATCGCGGTGGCCGGCGTAGTTGAACGCGCCCCACCCGCGGTCCGGGCCCCGCACGGTGAACTTGCGGAGCGTGGTGCCCGGCCTGCCGAGCGGAAACCGGTCCGGGTCGTGGTCCTGCAGGTGGTTGATGAGCGACGTGAGAAGCACCGTTTTGCCGGCGCTGTAGAGGCCGACCACGCCGACGCGGGCCTCGGTCGTCTTGATCCGGCGAAAGATGCTCATGGCGGCCAGAGGTCAGAGGACAGAAGCCAGAGTACACAGGACAATGGACGAGACAGGCCACGCGTGTTGCTGGCCCGGCTACGGTCCCCCGTCCTCCGACCTCCGGTGAAGGGCCTTCTTATGAGTGGTATTCGCTTCACCCACATCGACCATTGTTCGGTTTTGATAACCGATTTGGCGAAGGCCCGCGCTTTTTATGTCGGCGTCCTCCGGCTGACAGAGATTCCCAAGCCGAAAACGTTCGACTTCGTCGCCCTGTGGTTTCAACTCGGGGACGGGCAGACGCTGCACCTACTACAGAAGCCGCAGCCGGACACGCGCAGCCCGCGGCACTTCGCGCTGCGGGTGCCGGATCTCAAGGCCGCACGCGAACACTTCCGCGCGCACGGCATCGAGATGCAGGAAACCGGTCCGATCCCGTACTGCGACCGCTTTTTTGTGTTCGACCCCGATGGCAACCGCATCGAGATCATTCAGTGGCTCGAACCCTACGACCCCGCGGCGAGCGGCGCTGTGACCCTCGACCGCTGACATCAGCACCACGGCAGACATCGCACATGACTGCCCGTGTCCGCACCGTGCCCCGTCCTGGCTCGTTCGTCCGTACAGGCGACTGACAGCGGTAGGCCACCCAGCACCCCCATCGAGGTGGCCTGCTACAATGGGTGGTGAACGCGAGGACACGTCATGATCGAAGACCCGATCCCGCCGGTCAGTGAGCAATCGCCCGACCCGCGCGACCCGGCCGCCAAGGCCCGCGCGTTCCCTGCCAAACCGGGCGTTTACCTGATGAAGGACGCGGGCGGGAACGTGATATATGTGGGCAAGGCCAAGAACCTACGCAACCGCGCTTCGTCTTACTTCAACAAGGAGGCCGCCAACGACCCGCGCATCCGCGACTGGATGCCCTTGGTCAAGGACGTGGACTACATCGAGACCGGCGACGCGATCCAGGCCGTGCTGACCGAAGCGCG
>JBJSXS010000414.1:0-21505 GCA_046086545.1 Gemmata sp. | reverse complement strand
CCACACCTTCACCCAAACCAGATCGCCGAAGTCACCCGAGTGGATCACGTCCTTGCACCGCGCCCAGTGTTCGCCACTGTGCCGCTGGTTGCCGACCTGGACGATCTTCTTCGCCTTGCGCACCGCCGCGACCATCTCCTTGCCTTGCTCGATGGTGTGGCTGAGCGGCTTCTCGCAGTACGCGTGCTTGCCCGCGTCCATCGCGGCAAGGAGGCAGTCCTTGTGATGGTGGTCCGGGGTGGCGATGATGACCGCGTCCAGCCCCTTGTGCCCAAGCAGGTCCTTGTAGTCGTCGTAGGTCGCGGGCTTCTCCTTTTGCCCGGCCTTCGTCAGTTCCGCGGTGATGAACTCGTGGCGGAACCTCGCCACGTCCGCGACCGCGACGACGTTGTGGCCCGCCTTCACGCACTCGGTGCTGATGGTGCGCCCGCGGTTCCCGCTGCCGATAAGCCCGATGTTGAGCTTCTCGTTCGCGCCGAGGGCGTGAACCGCCGGCGCCCCGAGTGTGAGCGCCGCGGCCGTAGCGCTCGCGACGAAGGTGCGCCTGTCGGGAGAGGGAGAGGGCATGAGTTAAGCTCCGGTGTGAGGAATGACAGGTGGCGATGCTACCCGAAGAGGTGCGCCGCGCGAAGCGAGTGCCTATTCTTCCGCTGGTGGTTGTTTGGGTTTGCGCTTGCGCTTCGTCTTGGGCTTCGCGCTCGCGTCTTCATCCGCAAACAGCGTCTCCGCGGCCGGCGCGCTGTTGTCGATACCCGCGACCAGTTCCGCGATCCGCGCGACCTGTTCCGGGAGTGGGGTCCGCTTGTACCGGTACACGCCGCTGCCGAACGTCACTTCCGACTCCTCGTCGGCGCGCATCTGCTCCGACACGCACAGCACGAACTTGCCCGGCACGCCCTTCGACAAGTTCTTGTAGTGCGTGTCGATGTCGCCCCTGCGCCAGAACCCGAACACCTCCACGAACACCTCTTTCCCGGTCCTCGCGTGTGTGAGCTTGAAGTCGGGCACCCAGGTGCTGGAGGGCAGCAGAATCGGGTGCGGGTCGGTGTCTAGGATCCAGCCCTTCACCTTGGCGGAGAAGGTGTCGGCGAACATCTGCAACTCGGGCGGGGTGTATACACCGAAGTCCGCGGTGTGTGACTTCAAGCCGTCGAGACCCGAAAGCTGGAACGTCTTCTCCTTGCGCTCCGCGCCCCAGCGGATGTTGGCCCGCAGGTCGAACGCCTTGCAGTGCAGGAGCGTGGGCAGGAACATTGCGAGCTGCATGCCGTACTTGCTCGTGGACGAGAACAGCGACAGCGGGCCGTCGAGCGTGAGCTTGTAGCTGTTACCGGGCGTCTCCTGGATGGTGCAGATCAGGCGATGAAACTTCACCGCGCGGAACAGTTGCCGGAACCGCGCGGGCGTCTCCGCGTACACCCGCACCTCCATCAGCGTGCAGCGCAGCAGGATCGACTGCGCGAGCGCCACGTTGTAGCGGTTGAGCAGCTGCTCCGCGGTGATGTCCTCGAACGAGATGACGCGCTGCTCGTCCTTTAGGTCCGCGAACAGGCTGCGGTCCAGCGCTTCGGTGTCGAGCGGCAGCGACAGGCGCTCCGCGGCGGTGCGCATCACCCCAGTGCGGTCGAACGGCTTCATCGCGCTGGCGGCCTCGACGCGCGCGACCGCCGCGGCCTTGAACACCGCTTCGCGCAACTGATCCGGCGGGATGTCGGACGCGACCTCGAACTCGCACCGGTCCTCGAGGAGCTTCGCGAGCCCGGCCGGGAGCAACCCCCGCGGCCCCTCGGGGATGAGGTCCGCGAACTCTTCCTCGATTTCCCCGCGCGTGCGGCCCGGCGCGCCGCGGTACGCCAGGAGCAACTGCCCGGCAAGCGCGCGCAGCCCCTCGTCGTTCGGTTCGACGTACAGCGGCACCAAACGGTTCTTGGCGTGCCGCACCCGCACCATTTTGCCTGTTAGCATGAAACGAAAAGATGAGGGACGAGGGGGGAAGGACGGACGGGGGTCCAAGACGCGCCGCACACCGCTGGTCTTGATTCCCCGTTCGTGCTTCGACCTTCATTTCGGTTACTGGAACGCCCGGTGTTGCCGCCGTCGGTCCGAGACGAACTCTTCCGCCGTGTTCTTGGCGATGATCTCGTACAGCACCGCCTGCTTGTCGCCGTACTTGCGGAGGATGCGGCCCAGGCGCTGCACGTTCTCGGTCGCGCTGCCGGTGCCGCCCATCACGATGCCCACGCCCGCCGCGGGCACGTCCACGCCCTCGTTCAGCACCTGGCAGGTGACCACCGCGTTGTACGCGCCGGCGTGCAGGTTCGCGAGGATCTGCTTGCGCTCCTTCGGCTTGGTCTGGTTGGTCATCGCGGGGATTAGATAGCGCCGCGCGATCTCGTACACGGTGGCGTTGTCGGCGGTGAAGATCAGGACGCGGTCGTGCGCGTGCGTGCCGAGCAACTTTTCGAGGAGCTTGAACTTCGCGCTCGCGGCCTGCACGATGCGCTTCTGCTCCCGGTACGCGCGGACCGCTTTCCAGCCGTCGGGCGTCTTGCTCGCTTCGAACAGGAACCGGCGGAACCCGTCCGGGCCGCTCATACTGATGCCGCGCTCGGCCGTGAACCGCTTGTACTCCTCGCGGCAGTTCCGGTACGTTTCCTCTTCCTCCGGTGTCAGGTCCACGTACACGCGCCGCGTCTCGTAGGGCGCGAGGTGATCGCCCGCAACGTCCGTGATGTCGAGCCGGAACGCGATGTCGCCAATCAACTGGGGGAACAGTTGCTCGCCGCCGTCGGCGCGCTCGGGCGTCGCCGTCAGGCCCAGGCGGAACGGGGCGAGGCTCGCGTTCGCGGCCTCGCTGTACGTCATGCCCGGCAGGTGGTGGCACTCGTCGAAGATCACGAGGCCGAACCGGTTCGCCCACCGCTCGAGGTGCAGGTGCGCCGAGTCGTATGTCGTTACTGTCAGCGGCTTGTAGTCGAACTCGCCCCCGCCCACCATCCCCACTTCCACGCCGAACGACTGTTCCAGCTCGCGCGCCCATTGCACCATCAGGTCGATTTTCGGAGTCACCACGATCGCGGGCCGGCTCACCTTCTCGATGCAGAGAAACGACACGAACGTCTTGCCGGTGCCCGTGGGCATGACCACGACGCCGCGGCGCCCGGCCTTCACCCACGCGTTCACGGCGCTCGTCTGGTAGTCACGCGCGGCGCGCTCGCCGTTGAGCTTCCAGCCGGCGGGTTCGTTCGGCCACCCGCGTGCTGAGTCCTGGTAGGGGATTTTGTCCTTGATGAGTTGTTCGACGATCGGTCGGTAGAACCGGCCCTGCGCGCGGTGAGCACTGGTGCGCGGGTCGAACACGACACCGGGCAGTGTGCTGAACACGAACCCGGGCGGGCCGCCGGTCACCGTTACCGTGCCGCGGTCGTACCCGAGTTGTACGGGGGAGTCGCTCATGTCCCAATTATGACGCCGTGAACTTCCGTTGCCTAGCGCAGCAATGACCGTTATCGGTTTGGCACCGGAAACACGCGGCACGCGCCGGCCTGAGCAGTTTGCGGGGCTGTTAGGCCAACGGGGAGGTCTTGAGTGGTCGCGCTTGACACGCGATGTTTCGCGGTTGAGCGTAGGTGCATCGGAGAGTTGCGACGCGCGCAACGACCCGCCACGCGGCCACTGCGGCCGATCTGACGCATGCCGCGCCGGTGCCCCTGATCGACACCGGGACCGTTGCCGAAGTTCCCCTCTACCTGACCGAGAGCGGGTTCGCTGCTGCTGTGGTCATCAACCCCGAGGGGCACGCGTTTGGGTTGTTACCGAGACCAACGCACTGCACCGCGCCGGCAACGCTCTACAGACACCACCCCGCTCTCGCGCGCCATGACGTCCGCCGTCTCAAGGGCGCGCGCCGAGACCCCGGCGCATTCGGTGGTACAGCAATTGCTCGTAGTTGGCGTACACCACCAGTTGTCGTCCGAGATGAGCGGTGTGGTGTTCGGGGGCATCGGCCCTGTCGAAGAGCGAATACGCCTGCAGTCGAGTAATACCGGCCTACCGCCGCGGGACGTAGGACCACAGGTAGAAGAACAGCGTGATGCAGATCACGCCCAGGAACATAATGAGCCACGATTGGAAGATCCAGACGTACACCCGTCGGTACGGCGGGTACTCGTCGGGCTGTACGGCAGCGGTCTGAGGTTGAGTCTTTGCGGACGAGCTCATCGGTCCTCCTCCGTCGGTCACCCGGCAGTATCGACATTTTAACGGGGCCCACAGCACACTCGTTTGGAGAAGTCTGATGCTCGGGCTGCGGACGCACCGGTTTGTCGTTCCAAACGGTCCGCTCCCCAGCTAGAATTACCTCTCATATTTAGCATCGCAGGACAGGAGCAGTCGAAGGGCTTTTGCTCACCGGCAGCGGAGTCGCCCGGTATGCAGTTCGTTTCAGCCCAAGACATCATCGCCGCGTTCGAGGCCAGCGGCCTGTTCACGCGCGAACAGGTCCAGGTGCTGGCGCGCGAACTGAATGCGTTCGGCGACGACACGGCCTCCGGCCTCAAACACCTTGTCAAGCACCGCCGAATTACCCCCTACCAGCTCGGGAAGGTGCGATCCGGCAAGGCGGCGGAGCTCCGTGTCGGTCCATACCTTGTACTCGACAAAGTGGGCGAAGGCGGAATGGGCAAGGTGTTCCGCGCGCGGCACACCCTGACCGGGCGTGTGGTCGCACTGAAAGTGATCCGGCCGGCGCTGGTCAGCAACCCAACCGTCCGCGGCCGGTACGCCCGTGAGGTGCAAGTGACGGGCAAACTCGTCCACCAGAACGTGGTTCGGATCGAGGACGCAGGTGAGGCAAACGGCAAGTTCTACCTGGCGATGGAGTTCGTGGACGGCATCGACCTAACTCGGCTCATGAAAGACTACGGGTCGGTCGCGGTGACTGAAGCGTGTGAGTACATCCGGCAGGCCGCCCTGGGACTCCACCACGCGCACGAGCAGGGGATCGTCCACCGCGACATCAAGCCGTCGAACATTGTGGTGGCCGGGGAGCGGCACGTGCCGCAGGCCACCGAGCCGGCGTTGGTGAAGGTGCTGGACCTGGGACTGGCCCGCGCGATCGACCCGGATGACATGGTGGCGCCCAACCTGACCCGGGACCACACCGTCGTCGGAACGCCTGACTACATGGCCCCGGAGCAGGCACGCAGCTCAAAATCCGTGGACGGCCGCGCCGACCTGTACTCACTGGGTTGTACGTTCTACTTCCTGCTCACGGGGCAAGCGCCGTTTTCGGGCGGGAACGCCATCGAGAAGATGATGGCCCACCAGACCCAACCGGCTCCGTCGGTGCAAGCGCTGCGGCCCGAGGTGCCGTCGGCGGTGGCCGCGATCGTGGCCCGACTGCTCGCCAAGAAGCCGGACGACAGGTACGCGAGCGCGGCCGAACTCGCGGCGACCCTTGAACCGCACGCGAAGTTCCCGGCCGGCGCCGCGCCGGTGCCCGTTGAACGACCCCCGGCGCACCGCCATACGGCGCCCGCCGCTGAGGACACGACCGGGGCCCAGGGGCACAACTCCTCTGCCGGCTCGCTGCCGCGCCTCGACTTCTCGTCACAGGCTTCTGCCGACCCACTCCCGCTGGCCGCCGCACCGCCTGAAACCACTCCGCGCCCGCCGGCCCGGCGCGACGCACCCCCCGTCGTTGAGCCGCGGCGGACCCCCTCGGGTGGGTCAGCCATGCGGCACCCCGCGGCGAAGCGGGCCGGCACCCGGCGGCCCGCACCTGCCGCGAACCCAGTGCCGCGGGTTCTGAAGTGGGTTCTGGTGACGTTCGCGCTCCTGCTTCTGGTCGGTCTGGCGGTTTGGGCGCTGACGCTCGGACCGATACCCTGACCGCGTCGAACGGCACTCGGAAACATTCTAACGACCATCGATGTTCCATGAGGAACGGTGTTTACCGCGCAGGTCGCGTGTGCCAAACCGCGCAAAACCGGACCGCTTGTGGGACCAGCGGCCTGCCGGGGGGCGGAAGAAGGCCGAAAGCCCGCCCCTCTGGCAGCGAGCAACGTCGCCGGTGTCGTCCGTGACACTCACTTACCGGTGCTGTGGATCGTGAGGAACACCGAACCCGTCGCCGGCCGGCCGTCGCGCGACTTCACGTTGTACCCGATCTGCATCTGCATCACCGGGCGGAGGTGGTCGAAGGTCAGTTCGATGGTGTGCCCGTCGGCCGACAACTTCGCCCCGCGCACGGGCACCTCGTCCTGCCCTTCCGCGTTAGGGTCCGACACCTTCCACCGCTTCGAGCCGTAGTCCCCGCTCCAGCGGTAGTTCCACCACGCGGCCTTGTAGTGGTCGTTGGAAGTTGCACCCGCCGGGTCCAGCGACGAGGCAAACGTTAGCCGGACTTTGTTGCCCTTCACCTCGAGCGCGGTCGGCACGTCGAGCGGCTTGCCCGTGTACCGCACGCGCTGAAGGCACCCGTCGGCCTGCGCCGCGGTCTGCCAGCCGTTCAGGCCGCACACGTAAAGGGAACCATCGGCACTGAAGCGGCCGCGGCACACCCCCGACAAAAACTGTACGCCCAGAGGCGCGACCCCACCCTGAACGTGACCTTCGGGCAACTGCTGCCGGAGCAGCACCAACGGTCGGCACCGGCCGTAGGAGAAGTGCAGGGGAAGGCCGGCGAGCGGTCCAAACGTTTTCTCGGGCACCCACACCTGACCGCCGGCCGAGTTGTCGACCTCGCGCGGCAGCCAGCACAGCGGCGGGTCGTAGGTGTTCGGTGCCGTCGCCCGGTGGTGCGCCCGCATGTCGCCGTAGAACCCCCCCTTCGTGTACTGGTCGATGCGGGTCGCGGGCATCCAGTTTCCTTCCTGGTCCGCTCCCGTGAGCGTGCCCTTAGGGGACATGCCCATTCCGATGGGGTGCCGGAACCCGGTTGCGAACACCTCGGCCGTCTTTCCGTCCTTGCTCACTTTAATCAAACAACCGCCGGTCGGGGTGTCGGTGTCGCCGCTCTTGAAGAAGTAGAAGTTGCCGTCCGGGTCGGTTTCGAGGCACGTGTCGTAGGAGTGCTCGCCGCCCCCGGTGTGCCAGTCGTTGTTGACGCACTCGTAATAGTCCGCTTCGCCGTCGGCGTTGAGGTCGTGCAGGCGCGTGAGTTGCCCGCGCTCGAGAACGTGTACCTTTCCGTCGACCACTTTCAGGCCGAGCGGGTGGTAGAGGCCGGTCGCGTACCGCTGCCACGAGCACGTGCCCGCCTTCTCGTCGACGGCCACCAGCCACACGTCGCCGTGACAGGTGCAGACCGCGACGCGTCCGTCGAGCAAAAAGTCGAGGCCGGTGCAGAAGAACAGCGCGTTGAAGCGGTTCTTGTACGGGATCGTGAGCGTGTCGAGTGCGAACGGGTCGCCCTCGCCGCCGCGTTCGAGTCTCGTGACGAGCGGCTCCCCCCACCGCCTTTGCGCGGCCTTCGTGAGCGTGCGCAGGTCCGCCGGTTCGGGCAGTTTGGCGAGCGCTTCCGTAACCGCCTTTACATCCTTAGCTGCGACCTCACCGACACCCACGACGAAATGCACCGGCTTGTCGCCCGCGGCGACGGTAAGGTGCGCCGCCGTTCCCACACCGAGGCCGGCACGGCCGGCGTGCCGGACCCACGCGAACCGGACCCGCGCGCCGTCACCGGATGTGACCACCGACACGCCCTTCGCGTCGAACGTCGTGGCCGCGCCGTTGAGATCGCACAAGAACCGGGTGGCCTCCGCAGTGCCCGGCCCGACCGTGAGCGCTGCCGCAACGAACCGGTACTCGCCGACGGTGACGGCCTCGGCGCTCTCGAGCACCTCGCGCGCGCCGACCGTATACGCGAACACTGTGCGGTCACCGTGAACGAACAACCCCTTGTACTGCGCCCACTCGCGGGAGATCGGGGCGGTGGGGCGCTTCGCGCGCGTGTCCCACTGGCCCCGCGGGTCCGCCCACCCGGCCCCGGTCGCGGCCGCCGCGACCATCTCCCCTTTGGGGGTGGGCGTGTTGAGGAGTCCGAACCGGCGGTCGCTGTGGTTCAGGAACCCGCCGCCCCACGCCGCGCTCAGCTTCAGTGTGTTGCGGTCGAACACCGCGGCCGCCTCGCCCCTGTCACCGAGTCTCACGACCGTCGCCTTGTAGACCGTCTGGTTCGCGCCGCCGAGCGGGTAGCGCATCGTGCAGTTCAGGAACGGCCCGGTGTTCATCTCGCGGAACCGCGGGTCGGTCCAGTCTTTGTCCGTCATCTTCTCCCACGCCTCGGCCTTGCCGGTGGCTGGCCGCGGGGTCCAGTCGGCAAGTGCCGGATCGGTTGCCGTCGGCACGGTTCGCGGGGGCGGCGCGACCGCCACGGGAGGAGCGCCGAGACAGAACGCGAGAAGGGCAGCAGTCATCCGGCACCTGAGGACAAGAGCCATGCTGAACCGAACATAGCTTGACGCGCGGCGTACCGGTTCGCAACGTCGGCTTGTCATGAACTCGCGAAGTCGCTTTGCCGGTCTTGTCCTGAATCCTGTGTCAGGAGGATGTGTTTGCTGTTCCGCAGCCGTAGTCGCGATACTGGATGTACTCCGAACACACCCCTGCCAGCAGCCATAATCCACCGGTCGCTGGCGCGGGGGCCGGTATGCACTGCCCGACCCGCGCGAAGCCCTGCCGTGCGTGCTCATTGTTGTCCTTCTTGCGGACCGGACACACTCCTTGTGAAGCAAGTGACGCACCTTCTTGTTTTCGGGGAGCGTGAAATTTGAGTAGTCGGTCTGGCGCCAGTGCCACACAGAATTGTGGGACTGAAGTTGCGTCTTCGGCAGACCCGAGTACCGTCCGCGATCGGGCGCGCCAGCCACGACAGCCGTTTCCCGTTTGACCGGGTGTGATGTGGTCGCGACAATGCGCACTCTCGCGCGGACCGCGCTGGGACCGGAAGTGCTGCCGGTCGGCGGCGATTGCGGGTCCGTTCGTTTGGAGGGCTCGGCCATCATCTTACTTCGACCGTTAACCTCCCTGTCTGGCGAAGAAATCGGGCTGCAATCGCCACACAAAATGGCGACACCGGGGTTGTGGCTCGCAGCCGTACTGCTCGCGTTCTGCCTGAGTCCCACTGCGCAATCGGCCGATCCCGTCAGGATGCCGAATGTGGTAGTAATTCTTGCCGACGACCTGGGGTACGGTGACCCGGGCTGTTACAACCCGGCCTCGAAGATCCCCACGCCTTACATCGACCGCCTCGCGACAGAGGGCGTGCGGTTGACCGACGCACACTCGCCCTCGGCGGTGTGTACGCCCACCCGGTACGGGCTGCTCACCGGGCGGTACGCGTGGCGCACGCGTTTGCAGCGGAACGTTCTGGGCCCGTTCTCGCAACCGCTCATCGCCGAGAAATCGCTCACAGTCCCCGAGATGCTCCGCGCGAAAGGGTTCTCCACCGCGTGCGTCGGCAAGTGGCACCTCGGCTGGGGCTGGCCCGCGCCCGCCGAGGGCGGCAAGCGCGACTTCTCGAAGCCCATCCCAGATGGCCCGACGACCCGCGGGTTCGACCTGTACTTCGGGACCGACGTGCCAAACTACCCCCCGTACTGCTTCATCGAGAACGACCGCACCGTCGGTGTCCCGTCCGAGGCGGCCCCTGTCGGCAAGGACTCGTTCAACATCGCGGGCCTGATGGTGCCCGGCTGGAAGTTGGTCGATGTGCTGCCGTCTCTGGAGAAGCGTGCGGTCGAGTACATCGAAAAGAGCGCGAAGGGGGGCAAGCCCTTCTTCCTGTACCTGCCGCTCACGTCCCCTCACTTTCCGGTGGTGCCGTCGGCGGCGTTCAAGGGCAAGAGCAAGGTCGGCGACTACGGCGACTTCGTGATGCAGACCGACGCCGTAGTGGGCCAAGTGCTCGACGCACTGAAGCGGGCCGGCGCCGCGGACAACACGCTCGTGATCTTCACCAGCGACAACGGCCCCGAAATAACGGGCGAGGTCAACCCGGGCGCGTACGACCGGCTCAAGGAGTTCGGGCACGCGAGCATGGGGCCCCTCCGCGGCACCAAGCGCGACGCCTGGGAGGGCGGGCACCGCGTGCCGTTCGTCGCGCGGTGGCCGGGCAAAATTAAGCCGGGCACGACTTGCGCCGAGACCGTGTGCCACGTCGGTCTGTTTGCGACCCTGGCCGCGGCTCTCGACGTGAAACTTCCCGCCAACGCCGGGGTGGACAGCGTCAACATTCTGCCCGCGCTGCTCGGCGAGGAGCGAAAGGCACCGCTCCGCGAGGCCACGGTGCATCACAGCGCGCAGGGCAAGTTCGCGATCCGCAAGGGCGACTGGGTACTGATCCTCGCGCCGACCGGCGATGACAACGGCAAGAAGGGCGAACCTGCGTGGCTTCAGAAGCACCGCGGGTACGCCTCCCACACCGAGCCCGGCGAACTTTACAACCTCGCGATAGACCCCTCTCAGAAGGACAACCTCTACGCCGCCGAGTCGGCGAAGGTCAAGGAACTGGCCGCGCTGCTGGAGCTGTACGTGAGCAACGGGCGCAGTACCCCGGGGCCGAAGCAGACCAACGACGTGGGCGTGGTCTGGGACAGGCGCCGGAAGTAACTGCGCCGGTCACCCTATCGGAAGAGGAGCCAGCACGATGCTGCCGATACGGCTGTGATCGCCAAGTGAGTTGCCGTGCTGGAGCGGCTAGAGACCGGAGGCGGGTGATGGTCTGCTCGCACCTTGCGACGCGGCCGGTCGCGCTGGCCCTTTTTGGTCTGGCGTTCCTTGGCGGGGCCGTTCGGGCGGCTGCGCCGACTGCGTACCGAACGTCGTTTTTATCCTGGCTGACGACCTCGGGTGGGCGGACGACCCGAATGCCGCGCAGCGGAACAAGCTCTATGTCGGGATGCTCAAGAACATGGACAACGCGGTGGGCAAACTGCTCGACGCACCGGACGCGCGGAAGGTGGCCGACGACACCATCGGGGTGTTCACTTCGGACAACGGCGGGCGGGCGTGCCCGCCGCGGGCCACCGACACGAAGGGGCACGAGTACATCCCGGCGACCAGTAATGCGCCGCTGTGGAGCGGGAATGCGTCGAACTACGAGGGCGTGACGCGGGTGCCGTGCCCGGTCGCATGGCCGGGCAAGGCGAAGCCCGGGACGAGCGACGCTCTGTTCAGCAGTGGGGACTGGTTCCCGACGCTGCCCGCGATGAACGGCATTCAACCGAAGGCGATGCCGAAGGTGGACGGCGTCGATCAGGTGACCACGCTGCTGGAGCAGAACGTCGTTCGCGCCGCGGTGTACGTCCACTTCCCGCACGGGAGCAAGCCGCAGGAAGTCGGCATCCCCGGGTTCTGGCCGGCAAGGTGGGTCCGCAATGGCTACTGGAAACTGATCCGGTTTTACGCCAGGAACGATAACGGCACCGACCGCCTGGAGCTGTACAACCTGAGAGACAACATCGGCGAGACGAGTAAGCTCGCTGCCTCGCAACCGGCGGTGGTGAACAAGCTTGCGGGGCTGATCGACGTTTTCCTGAAGAACGACGAGGCGTTTGTACCCAAAGCGAAGCACGGGTTTGGGAAGCAACCGGCGGCCGGCCGGACCCCGAGTAAGGACGCGGCCGTCGCAGTGAAGGGCGGCGTCCTCGTACTCACCTCCACCGGCGGCGACCCGTTCATCGTGACCCGCGACTCGCTGGCCGGAGCCGGTCCGCACACGGTCGAGTTCAAGATGAGGTCGGCCAACCGCGGCACCGGGCAGGTCTTTTGGACGACTGCCGAGAACAAGGGCTTCCACCGCGACCGGTCCACCACATTCGAGCCGAAGCACGATGGCGAGTGGCACGAGCACGCGGTCAAACTGCCGGTCGAAAAGGCGATGATCGGGCTAGGGCTCGACCCCTCCACGGCTCCCGGCGAAATTCGCCTCGACGTGATCAAGTAAAAGGACAGGGAAGGTAATGTAGTTCGCACCTGGCCGGTCCCGGCCGCGAACAAAAGTGACCGACCCACACCCACGGTAGCAACACGATGACCTCGAAACTGATCTTACTGGTGCTTGCCCTTGCCGCCGCGTGGCCCGCCCAGGCCCGGCAGCCGAAGGGAACCGTCAAACTCACCGACGCGAAGGTGGTCACGGCCGACCACGTCTACAAGAAGACGCCCGAGGGCGAACTGACCCTGCACGGGTTCTTTCCGGCCGACTGGAAGCCGACCGACAAGCGCCCGGTGATCGTGTTCTTCTTCGGCGGCGGGTGGAAGAGCGGGGCGTTCACGCAGTTCGTCCCGCAGGCCGAGTACTTCGCCGCCCGCGGCATCGTCGCCCTGTCCGCCGACTACCGCATCGAGTCAAAGCACAAGACACGGCCCGACGCCGCCGTCGAGGACGCGAAGACCGCAATCCGGTGGGTGCGGGCGAACGCCGCCAAGCTCGGCATCGACCCGGGCAGGGTGGTCGCGTCGGGCGGTTCCGCCGGCGCGCACCTCGCGGCCGCGACCGCACTGGTCGAGAAGTTCGACGCGAAGGACGACCCGAAGGCGTCGTGCCGCCCGGACGCGCTGGTCCTGTTCAACCCGTTCCTGAACGGCACGGGCCGGACCATCGCCGGCTCCGACGGCGCGAACATCGCCGAGGCGATCTCGCCCACCCTGTTCCTCAAGAAGGACGCGCCGCCGTGCGTACTGTTTTACGGTACGGGCGACGCGATGCTCGGCATGGGCCAGGAGTACGCCGCGAAGTGCAAGGGGCTGGGCGTGCGGGCCGACCTGTACACCGCCGCCGATCAGCCGCACGGGTTCTTCAACCGCGAGCCGTGGCTGAGCGTCACGACCCGAAAGGCCGACGAGTTCCTGACGGCCCTGGGGTATCTGAAGGGCGAGCCGACGCTGAAGGTGCCCGCGAAGGCCCCGGAACTAAAGCACGATATGGGTGCGATCAGGCCCTGAACCGCATTCCGCCCGCCGCGCTGTGTGCGAGTGCCCCGCCGCCCGGTTATACTGGGCGTAGCGTGACCCGCGCTGCCACGTGCCGACCCGCTGACCGCGACCGTCTCGCATTCCAGGGTGCCGATTCATGCGATTGACCCTCATTGCCGCACTCGTTGGGCTCGCACCCGCCTCGCGGGCGGGCGCGGCCGACGATGCCGGGATTACCTTTTTCGAGACGAAGGTGCGCCCGGTGTTGGCCGAACGCTGCCTCCGGTGCCACGGCCCAGACAGGCAGAAGGGCGGGCTGCGCCTCGACAACGCGGCGGCCATCAAGAAGGGCGGCGAATCGGGTCTTCCGCTGCTCGTCCCCGGTAAGCCCGAAGAGAGCTTGTTGCTCCGCGCGGTGCGCCACGGCGACGGCGTGGAGAAGATGCCTCCGAACGGGAAGCTGAAAGACGCCGAGATCGCCGACCTCGCCGCGTGGGTGAAACGCGGCGCGCCGTTCCCGGCGCCCGTGAAGGCGGTCGGTTCCGACCCCACCAAGCACTGGGCGTTTCAGCCAGTCGGACCGGTGAAGGCCCCGGCGGGCGCGAACCCCGGGTGGGCCGAATCGGACCTCGACCGGTTCGTGCTGGCGCGGCTCGAATCCGCCGGACTGAAACCCGCACCGCCCGCCGACAAGCGCACCCTCATCCGCCGTGCCACCTTCGATCTCACCGGCCTGCCGCCGACGCCCGATGAGGTGGACGCGTTCCTCAAGGACGATTCGCCGGGCGCGTTCGCGAAGGTCATCGACCGCCTGTTGGGTTCTCCGGCCTACGGGGAGCGGTGGGGGCGGCACTGGCTCGACGTCGCGCGTTACGCGGACAGCAACGGGCTCGACGAAAACATCGCGCACGGCAACGCATGGCGCTACCGCGACTACGTAATTAAAGCGTTCAACTCTGACAAGCCGTACGATCAGTTCCTGCGCGAACAAGTCGCGGGCGATCTTATCCCCTCCACCACGCCCGCGGCGCGCAACGACCTGCTCGTCGCGACCGGGTTTCTGGCCCTCGGACCGAAGGTGCTGGCCGAAGTGGACGAGAAGAAGATGGAGTACGACATCGTCGACGAGCAGTTGGACACGCTCGGCAGGGCGGTGCTGGGCCTTACCCTGGGCTGCGCCCGGTGCCACGACCACAAGTTCGATCCGATGACCGCGGCCGATTACTACGGACTGGCCGGGGTGTTCGTCAGCACGAAGACGATGGAGCACTTCAAGAAGATCGCGCGGTGGCACGAGAACCCGCTCGCGGCGCCCGACGAGCAGAAGCGTATGGCCGAGCACGCCGCCGCTGCGGCACGCCTCAAGGTGGCGATCAAGGAACTGACCGGGAAGACGGATTACGCGTCGAGGGCGGGGCTCAAGAAGCTCCAACTGGACCTCGCCACACTGGAGAAGTCCGCACCGGAGGTGCCGTCCGCGATGGGCGTGACGGAGGGGACGACCACCGACGTGCCGGTGTTCCGTCGCGGCAACCACCTCGCCCCCGGCGCGGTGGTCGCGCGCCGGTTCCCGGTGGTGCTCGCGGGCGAGCAGCAGCCCGCGCTGCCGAGCGGCAGCAGCGGCCGGCTCGAGCTCGCAAGGTGGCTCACCGACCCGAAGCACCCGCTTACCGCGCGCGTGATGGTGAACCGCGTGTGGCGCTGGCACTTCGGTAAAGGGCTCGTGCGGTCCGCGGACAACTTCGGGCTGCTGGGCGACAAGCCCACCCACCCCGAGTTGCTCGACTGGCTCGCGGCCGAGTTCGTCAGGGACGGATGGAGCCTCAAGAAGCTGCACCGGCGCGTGATGCTCTCCGCGACTTATCGCATGAGTTCCGAGTACGACGCCAGGGCGTCCGTCGCCGACCCCGACAACCGCTTGTTGTGGCGCGCGAGCGTGCGGCGGCTCGAAGCCGAGGCGGTCCGCGATTCGCTCCTTGCCGCCGGTGGGCTGCTGGACCGCACCCCGGGCGGCCCGGCGCTCACCCACGTCAAGAACCGCGAGTTCCTCTTCGATCACACCTCGAAGGACAAGACGAGCTACGCGAGCGACCGCCGCTCGGTGTACCTGCCGGTGATTCGGAACAACCTGTACGACGTGTTCCAGTTGTTCGACGCGCCGGACGCCGCGGTGCCACACGGGGACCGCGCCGCCCCGACAGTGCCCACGCAGGCGCTGTTCTTCCTCAACAGCGACCTCGAGGCCCGCGCCGCGGACGCGCTCGCGGGCCGCGTGCTAGCGCGGTCGGACCTCGACGACAGCGGCCGCGTGCGGGCCCTCTTCGAAGCGGCCTACGGGCGCCAACCAACGGCGAACGAGGTAGAGCGCGTAACCGCGGGCGTGGTCGCGTTCAATAACGAATTTGCGAGCGAGCCGGACGCCGACAGACGCAAGCGCAAGGCGTGGGCCGCGGTGTGTCAGGCGGTTCTCGCGTCAAACGAGTTCATCCACCTGCGGTAAGGGCACCCATGACGTTCGCACTCCGACCGTCCCGCCGCGAACTTCTCGGCCGCAGCGCGCTGGGGTTCGGCGCGCTCGCGCTCGCGGACCTGCTGCACGCGGCCGACGCTCCGGCGAGGGCGCCGCACTTCGCGCCGCGGGCGAAGCGCGTGATCTTCCTGTTCATGAAGGGCGGGCCGTCGCACCTCGACACCTTCGACCCCAAGCCGCTGCTGGACCGAGACGACGGCAAGCCGTACCCCGGGACGCGCCCGCGCGTGGTGTTCGCCAAGACCGGCAACCTGCTCAAGTCCCCGTGGAAGTTTAAGCCGCACGGCCAGAGCGGCGCGCCGGTGAGCGAACTGTTCCCGCACGTCGCGGGGTGCGTGGACGACATCTGCTTCGTTCACTCGCTACACGGTACCAACCCCGCGCACGGCGGCGCGTCGCTCAAGCTCCATACCGGTAGCGACAGCTTCGTCCGGCCGAGCATGGGCGCGTGGGTCGCTTACGGGCTCGGCACCGCGAACGACAACCTGCCGGCATTTCTGACCGTGTGCCCGACGCTCGCGCACGGCGGGGTGAACAACTGGGGCTCGGCGTTCCTCCCGGCGGCGTGTCAGGGCGTGCCCATAGGCAACGCGAGCACCCCCGTCGAGCAGGCTAAGGTGAGGTACATCGCCAGCACCGGCCTGACGCCCGACGCGCAGAAGAAGCAACTCGACCTGCTCGCCGGGCTCAACAAAACGCACCTCGCGGGCGCCGGGCCGGACGCGGCGCTCGAAGGGCGCATCGAGTCGTTCGAGCTGGCCTTTCGGATGCAGAAGGCGATGCCGGAAGCCGAAGATGTCTCCAAGGAAACTGCCGCGACTCACAAACTGTACGGCCTGGACGACCCCGTCACGGCGCCTTTCGGTCGCCAGTGCCTGCTGGCCCGCCGCTTCGCCGAGCGCGGGGTGCGGTTCGTGCAGGTGACTCACAGCGACGCGAACGTGCAGTGGGACCAGCACGGGAACCTACGGAAGGGGCACGCGAAAAACGCGCTCGAGGTGGACCGGCCCATCGCCGGGTTGCTCACCGACCTCAAGTCGCGCGGCCTGCTGAAGGACACGCTGGTGCTGTGGGGCGGCGAGTTCGGGCGCACGCCCACGGTGGAGGGCGGTGGCAACGACGGGCGCGACCACAACCCGGAGGGGTTCACGGTGTGGATGGCCGGCGGCGGGGTGAAGCCCGGGCTCCGGTACGGCGCGACCGACGACTACGGCTGGCACGCGGTCGAGAACAAGGTTCACGTCCACGATCTGCACGCGACCGTGCTGGCCCTGCTCGGGCTCGATCACGAGAAGCTGACGTTCAAACACGCCGGCCGCGACTTCCGGCTCACGGACGTGGCGGGCACCGTGGTGAAGGAACTGTTCGCGTGACCGGATGTCGGGCCTGAAGCAGCCGCGGCCGCAAGGGAGTCGACGAGACGCTCTCTTGCGGCCGCGGTTGCTTCAGGCGTACCAGTCACATGGCTACGGGCGCTTCTACTTGTCGATCGAGGCCAGGATGGTGTCTGCGACGAGCTTGTTCCCAGCCTCGTTCAGGTGGACGCGGTCGCCCGTCAGGACGCCCTTTTCCTTGTCGTCCGCGTTGTTCTTGGCGAGGTGATCGACGAACGCCTTGCGCAGGTCGCACAGCGGCACGCCGGTGTCTTTGGCGACCTTGCGGCTCACCTCGGCGTACTCGTCCAGCTTCGCGTCGAGCTTGTTCGCGCCGCCCTTCTTCTCGCCAATAACGGTCGGGGTACAAAGCAAGACGCGCGCGCCGCCGTCCTTGATCTTGCCGATGATCTCTTTCAGCCCGGACTCGAACTTGTCCTTCGGCGTACCCTTGGCAGGGTCGTTCTCCCCGTGCCAGACGTCGTTGATACCGATGTAGATCACGACCAGGGTCGGCTTCTTCGCGAGCACGTCCTTCTCCAGCCGGCTCTGGAGGTTCGGAACCTTGTTCCCGCTCACGCCGGCGCCGACGATCTCGATGCCCAGGTCTTTGTGCTTCTCGTTGAGCGTGTTTTTGATGAGCGTAACGTACCCCTTGGGGCTGACGCCTCCGGCGGTGATCGAGTCACCGAGGAACACGATCTTTTCGCCCTTCTTCAGTGCGGGCGGGCCGTCGGCCGCGGGCAGGGGGGCGGTGCCGAGCGCCGCGGCGAGGACGATCAGGTGTCGGACGCGCATGGCTGGTTATGACCTCTGTGGGGAGAATACGGGGCACGGGGGATTCTAGAGAGTCGCGCGACACTTCCGCGTCGGAGCGCGCGGGATTTCAGGCAACGATACTCGGTGATCCGCAGAACCGTTGATGGGTTAAGGACACGTCCGTGCCGCGCCGCGCTGCTTGGCGGTGGATGCTTGTTCGGTGACCGCCCGCGCGAACTGCCGCTGGTTCTGGGACTACTCCGCCGGCCGATACCGACCTCGGCGCGCGACACCTCGAGATTGTAAACTGGATAGTTGGGTTGAACGTGCTGAAGGTGGCGACCGCGGTCGGCGCGCGGTACGCGCTGACCGGCGGAGGCATGTCATCTTTGTCACCTTGTGCTCCAACATGACGCTCGCACAATTGGGACGCGAACGCGCTTACGGTGACTGGCGATCCCGAATCAACCGGCAAACTGATTTGTCCGCACCGCGCGCCGCGGAATACTACCTCAAGGCCCTCGGGGTCGGCTGAAACCACAAGGCACCTCATGAAGATCACGCGCCGGCACTTCGTGGCTACCGCGGCAACGGGCTTGGCGGCCGGACGGCTCGCGGCCACAGACCCGCCGGCACGGGCGAACCTGGGCCTGCTCCTGTACTCTTACGGCATCCGGGCGAACGTCGAGAAGGACCGCGGGTTCGCGGACCCGGTGCGGTTCATCGAGTTCGCCAAGTCGCGCGGTGCGAACGCTGTTCAACTGGCACTTGGTACGATGGTCGAAGCGGACGCTACAACCGTTCGCAAAGCGGCCGAAAGAGCAGGGGTGCACGTCGAGGGAATCATTTCGCCGCCTGCCGACGACCGCGCCGGGCTGGAGCGGTTCGCGGCCGAAATCGCCACCGCGAAGGGGTGCGGGGCTATTGTGGTGCGAACGGTCATGCTCGGCGGGCGGCGGTACGAGACGTTCGACAAACCCGAGGACTACCCGACGTTCGCGAAGCGTGCCGCAGAGATGCTCAAGCGCGCCGAACCGGTCGCCCGCAAGCACGGGGTGAAACTGGCCGTCGAGAACCACAAGGACTTTCGCACCGACGAGCAGGTCGAACTGCTGCAGGGTATCGCGAGCGAGTTCGTCGGGGCGTGTGTGGACACGGGCAACAACCTCGCGCTGCTCGAAGCCCCGGCCGAGACGGTCGCGGCGCTGGCCCCGTTCGCGCTCACGGTTCACCTCAAGGACGTGGCTGTGGAGGAAGCCGCCGACGGGTTCCGACTCGCCGAGGTTCCGTTGGGGCACGGGATTCTCGATTTGCAAGCAATGGTCGCGGCGCTGCGGAAGGGGAACCCCAAGATTCGGTTCCAACTGGAGATGATCACACGCGATCCACTCTCGATCCCGTGTCTGGGTGAGAAGTACTGGGCCACCCTCGGGCGCGTTCCCGGGCGCGACCTGGCCCGCACCCTCGCGCTGGTCCGCAAGTCGGCTCGAAAAGACGCACTGCCGAGCATCAACGGGCTGGGTGCGAAGGAGCGTCTCGACGCCGAGGAGGCCAACGTGCGTGCGTCGTTCGCGTTTGCCGCGAAGTCCGGGTTGCTCCCGGCCACATGACCGTTCCACAAGACCATCAATTGAGAGACACGCAACGCTCGCGCTTCTGACGTTCGCCCCTCCGTCCCGGGCCGCCGGTCCCGTGACGCCATCAAATCCCCGACAGGGCGCGCCGCCTGTGAGGCAATCGCGGTCCGGTTCGAGGGCGCGCCGACTCTAAAACCCTGAACAAGAAAGAGGAACTGGTGAGCGGCGGTTCACTGGTGCCAACGGTGCTGTACCCGGGTTTTGCGGTCGCCGCAGTCATCGCACTGTCTGGTGCCGGCGGCGGTACGCCACCATCGGGCGCGAGCGCCGCCGCTGTCCCCGCGAAGTGCGGCACCTTCGTAGGGCCAGTTCCCCCCCCCGGACTGGGTGCCTGCGGGTCAACACGTCCGGCGGCGGAGTGGCGATTATTGCAGCAGTTGCCAGCAGTACCACAGCATCCTGGGCAAGTGGTACGGCCCCTTCCACATGTTCCCCTTGAGTCGCACGGACACGCGGCCGTCCCGGTGCAGGTAGCCGTACCACTCGCCGAACTCGGGGTCGGGGAAGTGGCGGAAACTCCAGTCGTGCACCTGCCGGTGCCAGCGTGCGTACTTCTCGTCCCCTGTGACCCGCCAGGCGAGCAGGGTGGCGATGACGGCCTCGCAGTGGGGCCACCAGAACTTCATGTCGTGCCAGTAGTCCTGTACCGGCAGCCCCCGCAAGTCGCGGAAGTAGAACAGCCCGCCGTGCTCGTCGTCCCAGCCCCGGGCCCACATCCAGTCGAGGATCGTCAGCCCGAGCCGGATCAGGCGCGGGTCGCTGCGCAGCCTACCCTCGTGCATGACGAACCACGCGCACTCGATGGCGTGGCCGGGGTTGAGCTGTCGGCCGTCGAAGTGGTCGATCACCGAGCCGTCCGGGGCAACGACCTCCATCAGGGCTTTGTGTTCGGGCTTGAGGAAGTCGCGTTCGATCTCGGCGATGCTCCAGTCGATCCATTCCGTACACGTGCGCCCGCGGACGGTGTGGTCGCCCAAGTGTTCGCGGACCTCCTGGGCCGTGAGGAGGCTGAACATGAGCGGCCCGACTCCCTTCGCCGGTCGGGTCGCGGGTTCGACCTTTGGGGGCATGCGGCCCGGCGTGAACGAGTGGTCGAGGTAGGTGCCGAAGTACCTGATAGCCTCGCTCGCGGCGCGGCCGTCGCCCGTCGTCCTGGCGTAGACCGCGTTAGCCATTGCCGCGAACGCCTCACTGTAAACGTACCGCCGCAGCCGCAGCGGCCGACCGTCGCGGGTGACGGTGAAGTACAGCTTGCCATCCGCCGCCGCCGCGTGCCGGCGGAGGAACTCGATCCCACTTTTCGCCGCGTCGAGCCACTCCGGGTTGCGCGCCACCGTGTTGAACAGGGTGGCAAAGGTCCACGCGCCGCGGCCCTGGAACCAGACCGACTTGTCGGTGTCGATCACGGTCCCGTCGCGGTCGAGCGCGGTCAGGTACCCGCCGTGCTCGCGGTCCAACCCGTGCCGCATCCAGAACGGGATCACGTCACCGAGTAGGGCGCCGCGGTAGGTTTCGGCGAGGGCCGCACGGCCCTGCGGTGTCGTCACGTCCACGAGTTCACTTCCTGGGGAGGGGTAACACAACGGGAGCGCGCGCGCCGTGCGGGGACGCCGGCGAGTCCCGAATGACCGGCGCCGACGCGGGCTTTAGGTACGGGGCTTTGGGCGCCGCCGGGTCTTTACGTTCCTCGCTGCCCAGTGCCCACTCGAGCGGGAACCGGGCGAACACGAGGCCCTCGCCGTTCTCGTACAAGATGCCGATGCGCCCGTCTTTGAGGACCGTCAGACACGAGTACATGGCCGTGCCGGGGTCGAGCAGTCGGCCGTCGCTCCAGGTCTTGCCCCCGTCTTTGCTCGCCCGGATCGTCAAGTGGTCTCGCCGCTTCGCGTTGTTCGGGTTGGACAGGAGCAACTCGCCGTGCGGGTGGCTGATGAGACTGGCCATGCACGTCGGGTCGGTCACGGCGAGCCAGTGTTCGCTCCACCTGCCCTTGCTGATTATGCCCTTCCATTCCCAGCGCGCCCAGACGCGCTTCCCCCCCCGCGCCTCGTTCCGCATCGAGAGCAGCAGGGACCCGTCGGCCAACTCGGCGACCGCGCACTCGCTGGTGGGCGGGCCGTCCGGCACCGCAGGCGGTGAGACCGTCCAGTTCTTGCCGCCGTCGCTGCTCGCGACAAAACACGAGTGCGGCACCTTGTCCTTGCCCTTGTACTGGGCCGGGAAGACGAGTGACCCGTCCTTGAGCTGGATGCCGTTGCCGGGCCCCTGGAAGCACAGGAGCCACT
>JBJSXS010000413.1:0-5853 GCA_046086545.1 Gemmata sp. | reverse complement strand
GAACCGCGCGAGGTCGAAGCGGATCGGCTTCTCGTTCAGCGTCTTCTTCTTGCGGTGCTCGTCGATCAGCTTCCCGACCACGGTGTCGAGCACCTCGTAGTTGCCCTCGCCGGACGCGTACCCCACGAGGTTCCCCTCCGGGTCGATGACCACGACCGTGGGCCACGCGTCCACCTCGTACTTGTCCCAGATCTTGTGGTCCGCGTCGTTCACGACGGGGTGCTCGACTTGGTACCGGAGGATCGCCTTCCGGATGCTCGCGGTGTCCTTTTCGTTCTCGAACTTCGGCGAGTGGACCCCCACCACCACGAGTTCGTTGGGGTACTTCTTTTCGAGCTTGGCGAAGTCGGGCAGGACGTGGATGCAGTTGATGCAGCACAGGGTCCAGAAGTCGAGGATGACGACCTTGCCCTTGAGGTCTTTCTTGAGGGACAGCGGGCCGGCGGTGTTGAGCCACGCGACCCCGCCTTCCAGCTCCGGCGCCGCGACCTTCTTCTTCTCGTCCTTCTTGTCCTTTTCGTCTTTCTTTTCGTCCGCCTTCTTCGCGTCTTTCTGCTCGGCCGTTTTCTCTTCTTGCTTCTTCTCGTCGGCGCGCGCCTCCGGGGCGGCGCGGTCGGCGTACGCGATGTACGCCAGGCCGCACACGAGCGCCAGCCCGACCGCCCACTGCCAGCGGAACGGCGTCTTGCGCGCGGGCGGTGGGCCGGGGGCGTGTTCGGCCGGCGGCGGGGAGTCGCTCATCGTGCTCACTCCTGGGTCGGTCGTGGTCACCGTTATCGTACCCGAACGCCTGCGGCGCGCGTAGGGCGAAGCTCAGAACGGGGCCGCTTGCGACTGTTTCGTGCCGCGGGGGGGCGGGTTCCTCGTCACAGCGCGTCGAACAGGTCGCGCCACCCGACCGCTTGGCCGAGCGCGACGAGGGCCGCCACCAGCGACACCATGAGCGCCCACTTGAGCACGTACAGGCGCTTCTGGAAGCTCGGCTCGTCGCCGCGGCGGTCGATGAGGCCGAGCAGGTAGTTGATGCGGCGCGACATCGGGCCGTGCTGCCACGCGCGCGCCCACCCCCACGCGGCCCGCACCGCGCGGCGCGCCGGGTGCCCGCCGGTCTCGTGCTCCAGGCCGTTCAGCTCCCGCACGCGGTCGAGCGCGCGGGCGAAGGTGCGGATCCCCGTGGGGCACAGGCGCGCCGCGCCCGGCGGGTAGACGGTCGCGGGGCCGTGCCCGGCGCAGTGCGGGTCGGCGCACGACACCGCCTTGCACCCGAACAGGTCCGCCTGCCGCTCGCACCGCCGCGACAGCGCCCCGAACACCACGAACAGGTACCCGGTGACCAGCGCCACCGGGGGCAGCGCGAGCCACGACTTGAACCCTTCGAGCCACGTCCGCAGCCGCACCATCTCGCCCGAGGTGGCCGCGTTGATCTGCTTCTCGGTGAACAGCACCAGCGCCGCCAGGAGCGAGAGGCTGAGGGCGAGGAACGCCGCGTACAGCCAGATGTGCCCGTGCTTCGCGTGCCCGATCTCGTGCCCGAGGACCGCGTCGAGTTCGTCCGGGGGCAGGTCTTCCAGGATGCGGTCCGTGAACACCACGTACCGCACGCGGGGCAGCAGCCCGGTGATGAACGCGTTCACCGACGCGCCGTGCGTGTTCCACAGCAGGATGTCGGCGCACCGGAAGTCGAGCCGCCCCGCGAGCGCCTCGAACCGGTCGCGGGTCGGCCCGGGCGGCAGCGCTCGCAGCCCCAGCAGCGGCTTCAGCACCAGCGGCATGAGCAGGATCACGGCCGGCACGACGGCCAGCGACCCGGCCTTGTACGCCGCGGTGTGGGTGACCTCCGGGACGTACCGGTTGAGCGTCTGCTGCGTCACCCACAGCCCGATGGGCAGGAGCGCCATCAGCGCGAACTGCCGCGCGTTGTGGAGCAGGTGTGCGCCGCGCGACCAGAACGGGCGCCCGCCCGGGTGGAGCGCGCGGTGCAGCGCGCGCTCGGCGTCGTAGCAGATGACCCAGCAGCCGACGAGGACGACGAAGTACGGCAGCGGGACCGCGAGTTCGGCGAACGGCGCCGGCTGCTCGGCGTCGTTCCAGAGCGCCACCAACTCGTGCTGGACGAGCCACCCCCACCCGAACACGAGGACGCACGCGGCCGCGGTGCCGACGTTCACGAAGAACAGGACCCGGCGCCACCGGTTGTAGGCGCGGGCCGCCTCGTACCGGCGGGCCGGGTCGCGGGCGACCGCGCGCACCACCCACACGCGCAGCGCGAGCGCCAGTGACAGAACGAGAGCGACCGCCCCGGCCGTCAGGCCCAGCGCCGCCACGCGCTGCGGCTCGAACGGCGGGGCCGGCCACTCGATCGGCAGGCACGCGGCGATGAGGACGAACACCAGGAAGATCGGCATACCAACAGTGTACGTCGCGAAAGGTGCGGGGCGCGTGCCCCGGGGCCGGGGCCGTTTCGCCCGCGGTCCCGGGGCGCGAGTTACTTCACCTCGGTCCCGGACACCACGAACAGCCGGCTGCGGTCGGCGGGGCCGAGCGTCACCGCCTGCTCGCTCTCGTAGGTCTTCCCGCCGCGGGTCCAGCGGGCCTTCACCTCGAAGGTGAACCGCTGGCCCTGCTTCAGAACCGGCGACGTGAGCGTCCGCTCGTCGGCCGCGCGGCCCTTCACCGCCTGACCGTTCAGCCACACGTCCGCGGCCGCCGGGAACTGCAGCACCAGCGTGGCCGGGAACTCGTTGGCGAGTACCACCGTCGGCTCGCGCCGGGGTCCCGGGGCCGGCGCCTGCGGGGGCGGGGCGAGCGGCGCGTACCCGTAGGGCAGGTAGCCGCCGAACGCGTAGCCGAGACCGCAGCCCAACGGGCTGTACGTCTGGTACCCCCCCCACCCGTGCGCCCACCCCCACGGCGCGGTGGCCGGGAAGCAGATGACGCCCTGTTGCCCGGGGGCCACTGCCGCGGGCCCGACGCCCGCGGGCGCCCCCGGGCCGTACGGGCCCGCGGGCCGCACGCCCGGCGACAGCGGCAGGTTCCCCGGTTGGGCGGCGGCGCTTGCGGCGAACGCGCCGACCGCGAGCAGCGTGGCGAGCGCGCGTGTCATGGCGGGTGCTCCTCGGATACGGGGCACCGCCATCATACAGCGACGGCGGTGCCGGGGCGGAAGCGCGCTCGTTTTAGCTCGGCGCGGGCGGCGGGGAGGTGGCGTCGGGCAGTGCGGCGGGCGGCAGGACGACGGCCCCGGTGCCTTCGTCGCTCACCGCGGCGGCGACGTGCGGGGCCGGGTTCGAGCCGGGCGGCTTCACCGGCACGATTATCGGCTTGATCTCGCCGGTGACGAGGTCCAGAACGATGCACGTCTTCGGGTTCGCGCGGAACAGCGCGCCGGGGTTGGCCACAAGCGTGCGCCCGGTCCGGTGCTGCTCGCGGACGTGCGTGTGCCCGTAGAACACGTAGTCGAAGTAGTCGGCGTTCTCCAGCTGTCGCAACTGGTGCCGCTCGTGGCTGTGCACCCAGGCGATGCGCTTGTCGCACAGCGTGAGCGCGCCGAACGAGTCGTAGTGGGTGCCGCCCGCGTCCTTGATGGCCGCGGCCAGCTTCGCCTTGTCCTTGTCCCAGTTGCCGAACACGAAGTGGGTGTGGATCGGTTTGAACGCGCGGACCGTCTCCGGCGACTCGATGTCGCCGCAGTGCAGGACCAGCTCCACCTGCTGCTCCATGAGGAGGCGCACCGCTTCCGCGACCGCCTCCTGGCGGTCGTGGGTGTCGCTGACGACCCCGATCCGCATGGTTCCCCCGCTCCGCCCCGGTTCGGTTCCGCGCCGCTCTTTACTACCTTAACAAACCGCAATCGGTTTGGGTATGTGGTGTAGCGCTCGAAGGCGAGCGGGGGACGCCGGCCGCCTGTTCGGCTCGAAGGGGCAGCGGTTGCGGTACGAGCGGGCGCCTCGCGCCTCACCTCTTCGGGGCGCGGAAGGTGACCGCGTTGACGAGTTCGCGGTCCCGGGCGCCGACGGCTTTCGCCTTGTCGGGCCGCATGGTGAACGTGAGCGCCACCTGCTCGCCCTGGGCCCCGGCGACGAGGTGGAAGGTCTGCACCACGGGCAGTTCACCCATCTTCCCCTCGGCCGCGAGGCGGTACACCCAGCGCCCGTCGGGCGCGGTCGTCTCGGCGTCTTCGAGGACGCGCGACACGGCCCACCCGGGCGAGTCCCCCACGGCCCTCTTGAACTCGGCCGCGGGCGTGTGCTTCCCGGCGTCGACCTTCTTCCACGACAGCACCGTCGCCTGCGCGACGAACTCGCCCTTGTCGAGCAGGCGCAGGATCAGGTGCTGGTCGGTCAGCCCCGTGACGTGCCAGTCGCGGGCGTACAGGAACTCGTAGCGGCCCTTCGGGTCGGTGTGCCTGAGCAGCGTCAGGGCCGCTGGTACGTCGTTCTTCGGCACCGGCGCGAGCGCGAGGTCGTCCAGCTCCTTCGGCGGCAGCGGCAGCGGCTCGCGCTTCAGGGTGACCGTCGCCTCGACCTGTGACGCGGGCGCCACCGGGCCTTGCTCCCGGTCGTCCTTCTGCTTCCACGTCAGTTCGGTGACGCGCCTGGCCGCGACGTCGAACGTCCCGGTCGCGTTGACCGTGAGCGTGACCTTCGCGCCGCTCTCGATACCCTCGAGTGTCCCCTCGACGGTGAACGTGGCCTGCCCGCCCGCGGCCGCGGTGAGCTTGCCCGTGAGGCCGCTCTTGTCGCTCTTGATGAGCGCGTCGAACTGACCCGCGCACTGCGCCGCGGCGGGCGCGATGCTCCATGTGTCCCCGACGTTCACTTGCTTGTTCGGGAGCAACCCCGCGAGGCACTGCGGGTTGAACTGCTCGGTAACGAGGTCGAGCTCCTCGCGCGTCAGGGCGCCCGCAGGTGCGAAGCAGAACGGCCCTTCGGAGCTTCGCACCGCGACGATCAGCAGGCGGTCCTGCGGGAGCGCGCGGTCGGACTTCTCGCCCCCGACCACCGCGGACGCGACCGCGCTCTCGTAGTAGCGGGCGGACCTGTTGGGCATCCCGTCGGCCGCGGCGAGCGTGCGCTCGGCGAACACGTGCTTGGCCTTCGCCGCGAGCGTGATCTGCTCCTTCATGCCCTCCTGCGTGACGATCAGCTTGCCGGCCACATCGAGTTCGATGGTGTACCGCGAGCAGGCGCCCGCGGCGGGCGCTTCACCTAACTGCACCTGTGCGTGTGCCTGTTGCCCGAACGCGAGAAGTACGACGAGGGGAAAAGCGCGGCTCATATTTGGCGCCTCCTGACGGGAGCATTGCGCAAGAGCCGCGCGGAATACCGGGGGAGGGCGGTCCCGGTCAAGCCGGAAGTGAGTGCGAGCAGTCCGAAGAGCGGGGGCGTTACCCCCCAGGGGCGGCGCCAGGAACCGGACGCATCGCCGCCGGTCTAGCGCTCGGTTTCGGCGAAACTCCAGACCGACCAACCCCAACTCACGAACCCGCGGCGCGGGCAGCGCTGCACGCTGGTGATTCCGCGTGCCGAGGCCGGAGGGCGAATCTGGCACCGCGCGATTTGGTCGCCCACGCGCTCGCCCGCGTGCAAGGCGAAAACGAGACCGATCCCGGCTCAGAGCGAGGGGTTCCATGCGACGACGGCAGCTGGAAGCGGTACACGGCGAACCCGGGCATCTGGTAGCCGTAGTGCGTCTCGAGGGCGCGTCGCCGCCTTCTCCCGCCATTGCCCTACTCACCCAGCCCCTTGTCCCAGTCCTCCATCTGGCGCTCGAGTTCCTCGAACGTGAGGCCCGGGGGCGGGCCGGCGGGCGCTTCGGCGGTCTTGTCGCGGGTGGCCCGCAGCGCGTCTTCGA
>JBJSXS010000412.1:0-2758 GCA_046086545.1 Gemmata sp. | reverse complement strand
TGTGGGTGCTGCGCGCGGAGGGCGTCCCGGTCTCTCCCGGCGCGGACCGCCTCAAGCCGGTTCCCGTCGTCGTGCGCACGGGCGAGGGTGCGAGCGCGCCGGTCCCAGTGGAAGTGGTGGGCAAGGCGCTCGTCGCCGTCGCCCCCCCCGTCATCCGGCTCACACACAAGGGCAAGCCGCTCGCGACCGACCAGGGACTGCCGCCGGTCAGCAGCCAGAACTTCGCGTTCGACGTACAGGTGCTGTCCGAAACGGCCCGGGCCCGGGTCGAGGTGTGGCACGGGGTCGGGGCCACTGCCGGAATGGAGCGCGTCAACGAGGCGAAGGGGGGCGCGGCGCCCGCACCCGGCGGGTTCGAGTTGGTCACCCAGCCAACACTGCTGCTGCGCGCCGGGGCGACGAATTACGTCCGCGTGGTGGCATACAACGAGGGCGGCCCGTCCGAGGCCGTGTTCAACGTGAGCTACGCGCCGCCCCCGGTCCGCGTGGTGATCGAGTCCCTCACCGAGCCGAACGGGAACCCGCTGCAAGCGCCCTTCGTAGCGCAAAACGCGGTCGTAGATGTCGTGGGGCACGTTCACTGGGACTTCGACGACGAGCCCGTCGGTCGCGACCGCGACCTCACGGTGGTGCTCGCGGTCAACGGCGTCGCGCACCTGCCGGTGCCGGTCGCGCCGGCGACAGGCGGCGAGCGGCGCCGCAGGTTCTCCGGCCGCGTGTACCTGAACACCCCGGACCCGGACGCGGGCGTCGGCGCGACGGCCCTCGTGCGCGCCGAGTTGCGGTCCGGGAACCGGCCGGCTGCGGTACCCCAGGAGGGGCTCGAGCAGGCGTCGGTTCAAGTGACCTGCCAGGCCCCGCTGCGCCGGCAGCGGTTGCACGTGCTGATGATCGGGGTGGGGGTCGAAGACGCGGAGCGCAAGGAACTCGCGGCGCGGGTCGTCGGCTCGCTCGGCGGGAAGGTGCCGTCCGACCGCCCGGACTTCTTCGAGGGCCCGTTCGAGCGCAGGGGGTTCGAAACGGCACTCTTGTACTTCCCGCGGCTCAAGAACGCGAACGCACAGGACCTGAACGCGCTCCTGGCAGCCGCGCGACGGGAGATCGAGAAGCGATCGCGGCGCCCGAACGAGGAGTACGTAAACGACGTCATCGTGGTCTACTACCAGGGCGAAGACTGGGTGGACAAGGACACCGGGCGGTGGCTGCTGCACAGCGAGATGACTCTGAGCGGGGCGGCCGGCGCGAACCCGGACCGATACGCGATCCGGTTGGACGACTTGCCGCTCCCCCCCGGGATGCCGGTGACGGTGGTCAACTCGGCCAGCACCGCCAAACTCAGCGACACGCTCTCGATCAACTTGCCGTACCTGCGGTACGCGTCGGCTAACGAGCAGTTCCTACCGCGGTTCACCAGGGCTGTTGCGACCGAGCGCACGGTCGGCGGGATCGCAGAACACGTGAGCACGGGGGCGGCGGGCGTGGCGACACTGACCGTCTCGCTGGCCCGCGACGGTGTGCGCAACCGCGTCGTCGGCCTGCCGTGACGAGAACTGAATCGGAAATACCACCTGGTCTGAAATGGCGCAAGGCACTCGGCTGATATGGAGTGCCTCAAACACACAATTTCCATCCCAAACACTGCTGAGTTGCTGAACTGCCGTACCCGTTTCCGGCTGTGTAAATTACGCCGATCGTCCAGTTTTGCTCATCCCATCGGTTCTCCCGAGACGAACGAAGAGTCACGGTGTACCGCACGCACTGCTACACTCATTCGTCGCAAGGACGCGTCCAAGGGGTGACAGGATGTTCCAGTTGAACCAGTTGCTCCGCCAAACGCTCGCGGTGCTCTCTATCACACTGGTGGCCGAAGCGGCCACCGCCCAATCGCCGGGGCCGGCCGACGCCCCCCTCCCGACCGCCGTGACACCGGCTCCGCAAGCCGTCGTGCCCGCGGCCTGCTGGCGCGGGCCGTTCGGGAGCCGGTCGGCACCCCGCACACAAAGCGTGCCTTGTGCGCCCTGCGCGCCGGGCACGCTCCCGCCCGGGGTGACCACCCCGGGCACAACACCTCCGGAAACCAACCCGCCGGGCACTAAACCGCCCGGTTTGGAGCAACCGGCCCAGCCGCCGGCCCCAGCGCCAGATTTTGGTGATCGGAGCCGCGGGGCCGACATCGGCTCCGGTTTGGGCCTGAACTCCCCCAACCTGTTCGGCGACCTGTTCGGTGCCCCGCCGTCGCAGGTGTTCGTCCGGCAGACCATGCCGGGGTACCTGAACGGCAACACGGTCGTGTTCGCGGTCGGCGGCGTGTCGGGGTCGGCCCCGGGCACGGCGTTCGGGAACCTGCGCAACGGCACCGTGTCGCTGCGCGACCCGAGCGGGCTGAAACTGCTGGCCGTGCCGTCCGTCACTGTCGCGGGCATTCCGGTCCCGGTGTCCAACCCGGTGCCCCTGAGTGCCCTGGGCATCAGCGGCTCGTTCACCGAGAACGTAACGGCCGGCCCCAACACCCTGTACACCCCGACCGGGGTGAACGCGGCCAGCGCGAACTACGTGGTGCAGTACTTCCTCGGCACGACGAGCGCGCGGCCGGCCGGGGTGCCGTTCACGATCCCGGGCATCGTGCCGGTCGGCGCCGGCCGCGACGCGCTGGCCGCGCCCATCGAGCGCGCCATGACCCCGCAGGCCCGGCTCGAGTCGCTCACGGTCGGCCCGGTGCAGGCGGCGCTGGTCGGGTCCGAGCTGCGGTACCAGGCCA
>JBJSXS010000411.1:0-7156 GCA_046086545.1 Gemmata sp. | reverse complement strand
TGTTGGCGGTCTCGATCCGCGGGTCGGGCACGTCCGCGAACACGGTGGTCAGCGCGAGCGGCATCGGGTATCCTCCTGATGCCCTCGGTGTAGTCGCAAACCCCTACGCCGTCAGCCGTTCATAGTGCGCACGCCCTGGGGGGGGCACCCGCGCCTACTCGTGCTGCGTGGGGCACCCGCGGAACGGGTACAACAGTTGCCCGAACAGCGTCTCCGGCGGCGGGTTGCGGTTCACCCCGAACCGGGTCGGCTCGCGCCGCGGGAAGTGCGCGGTGCCGAACAGCAGGTCCCAGATCGGGAAGATGCCCGCGAAGTTCTTGTCCACCCCCTCCGCGTCGGTGGTGTGGTGCCACCGGTGATACAGCGGGCTGACGAGCACCCACCGGAACGGGCCGTAGTCCCAGTTCAGGTTCGAGTGCAGCACGATCACGAAGAGCACCAGCACCGGCACCACGATCAGCACCGCCTTGACGGGCAGCCCGACCATCACCACCGGCACCACCTGGCACAACCGGGTGATGAAATCATTGACCGGGTGCACGCGGGCCGACGCGAGCCAGTTCATGTGCTCCGGGCTGTGGTGGATCGCGTGGAACCGCCACGCCCGCGACACGTGGAACCAGCGGTGCGTCCAGTAATCGACGAAGTCGGCCAGGAGCATGATCTCAGCCACCTGGAGGCACAGCGGCTGCCGGGCTAGCGGGCCGAACCCGTTCAGGACCGACTCGTCCGCGGGCCAGCCCAGCGCGCCGCACAGCGCCAGCCCGACCACGCACACCGCCAGCTTCGACACCACCTGGATGACCAGCGGGTTCACGAACCAGTAGCTGATGTTCAGCACCAGCGACCGGCGCGGCACCGCCTGCCGCGGGTGCGCGGGGAACAGGAACTCGAGGGCGAGGAACGCCGCCGGCAACACGATCACCAGAACGAGCACCTTCTCCCATGTGGGGAGCGCACCGATCTGCTGTGTTAGTGTTTGCATCCTGTCCGACATGTTTTTTCCGGGGCGAGGGGCACACGACCCCAGCGGCTCCTGCCGCGGGCCCGGTTCCGACCACCGGGAGGCGCAACCGACCGGGGTGCAAACGGGATGCCGGTTCACCCGCCAAAGGGCTCCCGCGCCGCCGGGTTTCTGGGTATCTTGGGGTGGCCCCTTTCACCTTCACCTGGTCAGGAGTCTCGCCGATGCGAACCGGTTCGCTCATCCTCCTACTCTCAGTCGCCCTTTCAGCGCCCGCGCGGGACGCGGAGGCCGACTCGATTCGCAAGGCGGTCACGTTCTACGCGTCGTTCGACGACGAGGTGAAGGGGGACTTCGGCAAGGGCCAGCTCACGTTCGACACCCGCACCAACCACCCGACGGAAAAGGGCAAGTACGTGGTCGAGAAGGGCTTCTCCGACAAGGCGTTCCGGATCGCGAAGAACAAGGGCGTCGCGGGCGGCGCGCTCGAGGCGGTGGACGTGCTGTCGAAGAACGGCCGCATCTTCGTGCCCGCCAAGGGCAACCTGGCGTTCAAGCCCGACGGGTGGTCGGGCAGCGTGTCGATGTGGTGCAAGTCGAACCCCGACACCATGCTCAAGACCGGGTTCTGCGACCCGGTTCAGATCACGCAGAAGGGCGCCAACAACGGCGGCCTGTGGTTCGACTTCAACGACGCCAAGCCGCGCGACCTGCGCCACGGCGCGTTCCCGATGGTTCCCGAGGGCAAGAAGGGGGTGGGCGAAGACGATCCGAACGCGCCGATGGTTCGCGCCCCCAAAATCGGCTGGAAGGAGGCCGAGTGGCACCACGTCGTTCTCGCCTGGGAGAACCTCGACACCGGCAAGGACAACGCGGTCACGTCCCTTTACATCGACGGCAAGCTGATCGGTCAGGTGAAGGGCAGGGCCATTGCGATGGGCTGGGACGTCGAGAAGGCCGGCATCTACACCGCGATCAACTACATCGGGCTGCTCGACGAGATGGCGCTGTTCGACCGCGCGCTCACGGCGCCCGAGGTGGCCGCGCTGCACAAGGCGCCCGGGCTGCTCGCCGGGCTGAAGGCGAAGAGCCCGCGGTGACCGCCGCGGCGCGGCCCCCCGGCGGACGCGCCCCGGATTATGGGGTGCATCCGCGGCCCGAACTCGTCATAATGGGGTACGCGCCCGCTCCGCCGACAGGCCTTCTCCTTGCCCGCTGGGTTTCCCGATGCGAGTTGCTGTTGCGCTCCTCCTACTCGCGGCCGTCCCGACCGTTCCCGCCGCGCCGACCCTCCGCGCCGCGCCGCCGGCCCCGGCGGATCAACCCGCGGTCGACGCGAAGCAGCCGGACCGGGCCGGAATCGAGTTCTTCGAGAAGAAGATTCGGCCGGTCCTGACCGAGCACTGCGCCGCGTGCCACTCGGGGGAGGCCGAGAAGAACAAGAAGCTCAAGGGGAGCCTGTTCCTCGACTCGCGCGCCGGGGTGCTGAAGGGCGGCGACAGCGGCCCGTCCGTCATCCCGGGCAAGCCGGCGGACAGCGTGCTGCTCCAGTCGATGAAGTACGACGGCGACCTGAAGATGCCGCCGAAGGGCAAGCTGCCCGACGCGGTCGTCAAGGACTTCGAGCGGTGGATCGCGATGGGCGCCCCGGACCCGCGCGGCGACACCGGCGCGCCCCGCAAGCAGGTCGGGATGAGTCTCGAAGAGGGGCGCAAGTTCTGGGCGTACAAGCTCCCGCAGCGGCCCGCCGTGCCGGCGGTGCAGAACACCGGCGAGGCGCGCAACGAGATCGACAGCTTCGTCCTCGCGGCGCTCGAGCAGAAGGGCCTGAAGCCCGCCGCGCTCGCGGACCGCGCGACGCTCGCCCGGCGCCTGTACTACGACCTCGTCGGCCTGCCGCCGGCGCCCGAAGAAGTGGAGGCGTTCGTCACCGACAAGGCGCCCGACGCGTACGAGAGGCTGGTGGACAAGTTGCTCGCGGCGCCCCAGTTCGGGGAGCGCTGGGGCCGGCACTGGCTCGACGTCGCGCGGTACGCCGAGTCGGTCACGCTCCGCGGCCTGGTGTTCAAGGAGGCGTGGCGCTACCGCGACTACGTGATCGACGCGCTCAACGCCGACGCGCCCTTCGACCAGTTCGTCCGGGAGCAGATCGCCGGCGACCTGCTGGCCGCGGCGCGCACCGGGGACCGCGCGCACAACGTCATCGCAACCACCTTCCTGCAGCTCGGCAACACGAACCTCGAAGAGCAGGACAAGAAGCAGCTCCGCATGGACGTGGTGGACGAGCAGCTCGACGTCATTGCGAAGGGGTTCCTCGGGCAGACGGTGACCTGCGCCCGGTGCCACGACCACAAGTTCGACCCGATCAGCACGGCGGACTACTACGCGCTCGCCGGGATCCTGCGGAACGTGAAGGCGCTGGAGACCGCGAACGTGTCGAAGTGGGTCGAGGTGCCGCTCCCGGCCGAGCCCGAGCGCGAGGCCGCGATCAAGGCGCACGAGGCGCAGGTCGCCGCGGTCCAGTCCAGGATCGCGGCCGCCAAGGCGAAAACCCCAGCGAAGGCCGCGAGCGGCGTCCTGGCGATCAAGGACGTGCCCGGGGTCGTGGTGGACGACACGCAGGCCAAGAAGGTCGGCGAGTGGACCGTGTCGACCTTCAACAAGACGTACATCGGCACCGGGTACGTCCACGACGACAACAAGGGGAAGGGGGACAAGTCCATCACCTTCCAGCCCGAGGCGCTGCCGCCGGGCAGGTACGAGGTGCGGCTCGCGTACTCGTCCGGCACCAACCGCGCGACCAACGTGCCGGTCCACGTCGCCAGCGCCGACGGCGACAAGACGGTGCCCGTGGACATGACCAAGAGCCCGCCCATCGACGGCCGGTTCGTCTCGCTCGGCGAGTACCGGTTCGAGAAGAACGGCATCGCCTACGTGCTGGTGGCCAACGAGGACACCAGGGGCCACGTGTGCCCGGACGCGGTGGTGTTCCGCCCGCTCGACGCCAAGGAGCAGAGCGAACCCAAGGCGCCGAAGGCGCCGCCCGACGAGGTGAAGGCGCTGGAGGCGGAGCTGAAGAGGCTCACCGAGGGCGGCCCGCGCCGCGCCCTCGCGATGTCGGTGATCGAGGAGAAGGTGATCGAGGACGCGAAGGTGCACGTCCGCGGGAGCGTCCACACCCTGGGCGCCCCGGCCCCGCGCGGGTTCCTGACCGTGGCGCTGCACGGCACCCCGCCGAGCCTCCCCAAAACCCAGAGCGGGCGCAAGGAGCTCGCGGAGTGGATCGCGAGCAAGGACAACCCGCTGACCGCGCGCGTGATGGCGAACCGCGTCTGGTTCTGGCTCATGGGCGACGGCGTCGTGCGCACCGTGGACAACTTCGGCACGACGGGCGAGCTGCCGTCCAACCCGGCACTTTTGGACCACCTCGCGCTCGCGTTCCAGGACGGCAACTGGAGCGTGAAGAAGCTGGTGCGCGCCGTCGTCCTCAGCCGCACCTACCAACAGAGCGCGACCGGCGCCCCGGCCACGGTCGCAGCGGACCCGGAGAACAAGCTGTTCGGGCGCGCGAACCGGCGGCGGCTCGAGGCCGAGTCCATCCGCGACACGGTCCTCGCCGTGAGCGGCCAGCTGGACCCGGCCCGCGGCGGCCCAACGTTCCCGGCGTCGCTCGCGGCCGATTACGGCTACAAGGCGAACTCGAACCGGCGCAGCGTCTACCTCCCGCTGTTCCGCAACGCGGTGCCCGAGATGCTGGACGTGTTCGACGCCGCGGACCCCAGCACCGTCACCGGCAAGCGGACCAGCGGCACCGTGGCCCCGCAGGCGCTGTTCATGATGAACAACCCGTTCGTGCTGGAGCAGTCGAAGCACGCCGCGGCGCGCCTGCTGGGCGAGAAGCACGCGGACGACGCCTCGCGCCTCGCGCGTGCCTACAAGCTCGCGCTGGGCCGCGGCCCGACCGCCGGCGAGCGCGAGGTCGCGCAGCGCTTCCTGAAGGGCAGGGCCGACCAGGACGCGTGGGCGGCGCTGTTCCACGCGCTGTTCGCGTCCGCCGAGTTCCGGTACGTGAACTGACTCCGGTGGCCGGCCCCCCGGGGGCCGGCTTCACCTTCGCCCCAACGTTGCCGCCCCGGGGCCACCGGCCCCGGCTGCAGAAGAGGCCCCGATATGTTCCCGCTCTCCCGGCGCGAATGGCTGGCCCAAACGTCCTGCGGGTTCGGCGCGCTCGCCCTCGCGGGTCTGGCGGCGCGGACCGCGCGCGCCGCAGGCGCCGGGCCGCCGCCGAACCCGCTGGCGCCCAAGCCCGGGCACCACAAGGCGAAGGCCAAGCGCGTCATCTTCCTGTTCATGCAAGGCGGCGTCAGCCACGTCGATTCCTACGACCACAAGCCGGTTCTCGACAGGGACGACGGCAAGCAGATCAAGTTCGACGACGCCCGCGTGATCGCGAACACCGGGATGCGCGGCACCAGCCAGCGGGTGATGAAGCCGCTGTGGAAGTTCGCCCGGCGCGGCCAGACCGGGAAGTGGGCCAGCGACCTGTTCCCGGCGGTGAACGAGGTCATCGACGACCTGTGCTTCGTTCACTCGATGCACACCGAAGGGGTCGCGCACGGGCCCGCCACGCTGTTCCTGCACTGCGGGGCCGCCACCTCGATCCGCCCGAGCATGGGGTCGTGGGTGCTGTACGGGCTCGGCAGCGAGAGCGCGAACCTGCCCGGGTTCGTGAGCATCGCGCCCTCTTACGGCAACGGCGGGGCGCGCAACTTCGGCAACGCGTTCCTGCCGGCGATCTACCAGGGCACGCCCGCCGGCCGGGCGGGCGGCCCCGCGGCCGACGCGACCATCCGCAACCTCGCGCCGCAACTGCCGCCCGCCGTCACGCAGGAGCACTTCGACCTGTTGCGCGAGCTGACCGCGGAGCAGCTGAAGGCGAAGCCGGGCGACGCGGAACTCGAAGCCGTCGCGGCCTCTTACGAACTCGCGTGGCGCATGCAGAAGAACGCGCCCGACGTGATGGACATCTCGAAGGAGTCCAAGGAGACCCAGAAGCTCTACGGCATCGGCGACAAGGCGACCGACAACTTCGGCAAGCAGTGCCTCATGGCCCGCCGCCTGAGCGAAGCCGGGGTGCGGTTCATCCAGGTGACCTACGGCGACAACAGCGCGAACCCGGCGTGGGACCAGCACTCGAACCTGATCCAGCACGGCACGCACGCGAAGGCCGTGGACCGGCCCATCGCGGGCCTGCTGACGGACCTCAAGAAGCGGGGCCTACTGGAAGACACCATCGTGTGGTGGGGCGGCGAGTTCGGGCGCACGCCGTACGCGCAGCAGAACGGGACCGGGCGCGACCACAACCCCGGCGGGTTCACGGTGTGGCTCGCGGGCGGCGGGTTCAAGCCCGGCTTCTCGTTCGGCGTGACCGACGAGTTCGGTGCCGCGGCGGTGGAAAACAAGGTCCACATGCACGACCTGCACGCGACGATCCTGCACCAACTCGGGCTCGACCACGAGAGGCTGACCTTCAAGTACGCCGGCCGCGACTTCCGCCTGACCGACGTCCACGGCCGCGTCGTGAAGGAAGTGGTGTCGTGACGCGGCCTGAACGACCCGGAGGCGTGAGCGGCGGGTGCGGCCGTCCGTCGCTCCTTGCCCGGCACCAATCCAGCGCCCTCGCCCGCGCGGCTCCGCGCTTCGCCCGTCGGTGACCCGAGCGCGTCAACCCGCCCACCTCGGCGCCGCAGTGCTACATTGCTCGCGGCGTGTAGAGCCGGGCTGTTTCTTGCATCCCGGGCGGCGGGGAACGCGCGTGCCGCGGTTCATACACTTCCGCGCGCCGCCCACGATAGTGCCTAACAGTAAGGGCACGTCGGATTGTCGTTCGGCGGGACCGCAACAAGGAGCCAACCAACCGGACCAAGTAAAAACCGACGACGGCCCCGCGCATTGGTTTGCCTTTGGTCTGGCCGATGAAGTAACCGACAAGCGCAGCAACCGATGGGGCCCAGAGAACCTTCCAAAGCACATCCTCCGAGGTGCTCGGGGC
Organism: Gemmata sp.; assembly: GCA_046086545.1. Taxonomy (GTDB): domain Bacteria; phylum Planctomycetota; class Planctomycetia; order Gemmatales; family Gemmataceae; genus Gemmata. The sequence continues at coordinate 140 of JBJSXS010000411.1, read as the reverse complement.
GACGTGAAAGGGAATTAGTGCCCGCCTGTTCTTCGGGCCTCCCGGCCGGTCTTCACCGCGCCGCCCTGCATCACCGCGATGAACCGCGACCTATCCTCCAGCACGCTGATGTCGGCGAGCACGTCGCCGTCCACGACGAG
>JBJSXS010000410.1:0-4061 GCA_046086545.1 Gemmata sp. | reverse complement strand
GCTTGAAGTTGTCATCCAGTTGCTTCGCCTGTGCGTTCCGCTCGAAGGCCCCGGTCGCGCCATCGACCGCGTCGCGGAGCTTCTGGCGCCGCTCCGCGCGAACGCCGGAGATGTACTCCGGCGGCAACAGGTCGGGCACTTTGAACCCGGGCGCGTTCGGGTCGGCGTTCAGGATGAACGGGTCGTAGGGCTTGCCGAGGTAACCGGCGGTGTGCCCGTGCGGGAGGTTACCGCCGGTGCGCCCGATGGGCTTCGGCAGCAGAACGTGTGCGGGCAGTTCGCCCCTCCCGCCATTCAAGTACCCCAGCGCACAGCCGACGTGTGGGTGTTCCACCCCGCCGGTGAACAGCCGACCCGTCTGCATCATCTGGTGGCCGGTGTCATGGACCGCGGTGGCCGTGTGGTAGACGCTCCGCACGAGCGAGAACTTGTCGGCGTGCTTTGCCATCTTGGGAAAGATCTCGCTGATCTGCACGCCCGTCCGGTTCGTCTGGATCGGCTGGAACGGGCCCCGCACCTCTGCCGGCGCTTTGGGCTTCATGTCCCAGGTGTCGAGCTGGCTCGGCCCGCCGACAAGGAACAGCATGATGCAGTTCACGTCGGTGTCTTTCGCGCCTTCGGCTCTCGCGCGGTGGAGGCCGGCGAGCGTGAGGCCGAGCGGGGCGATGGTGCCCGCGTGCAGAAAGTCGCGGCGCGACAGACCGTCGCAGAAAGTCGCCGGGCGGTCGGCGTCGAGGCGGATCATGGCGGAAGCCCTCGTGCGCTGCTGGCGGTGGGTGCGGATATTGTTACCTGCGGCCGGCGCGGTGAACAGCACGAAACGCCGTCGGCCGCGGGATCGGTTCTCCGCGCCCGACGGCCTTCCGCGCCGGTGCCAGACGCTCAGTCCAGAACCAAGGTCTCGCCGTCGCGCGGCAACAGCGCGCGGCGCCACATCGCCGGGTCCGTTCCCCCCCTGAAGCTGCGGACGCTGCCGTCGCCGAGCGCCACGTTCATGGCGGTGTGCCCGGTCTGCGCGGTGAGACTGTTGCAGCAGTCTGCCCCGGCCGGGCACGAGCCGACCGCGCGCGGCAGCGGGCGAATCTGGAACATGAACTGGATGTCCGGGCTCCCGCCAGGGTTGGGCAGCCCGTTCCCCGCGCTGACCACCTGTGGGGTGCCCCCGGCCACTGTGATCTGGTTGTTGCTCAGTTCGTAGGTGAGGCCGAAGTTGTGGACCCCGCCGCTGTACCCGGCGCCGACGTGCCATGCCAGGAACGCGGTGCGCCCGCGACCCTCGCACCACTCGTACCCCTCTGCGAACAGCACCGTGTTGGACAGCCCGTCGGTCACGGTGGCAATCCGACCCGGCCCGGCCGCGTACCCCTGGGCCGCGTTCCCGGTGGTGAGCGCGTTCCAGTTGGCCAGGTAGTTCGTCGCCGACCACGGACCGTCGGTGCCGGAGGGCGTGCGGTTCGCGTAAACCAAGCCGGGGGCCGCCGCCGGGTCCGTCCCAACGCTCGGGTCGACCGGGCAGATCAGGCTCGGGACGACGGTCTTGCGCAGGTCCGGGCGCCACACCGACACGTACCCGTTCACCGGCGCGCCCGGCGGGCCGTACACCGCCGGGGTGCCCGCGGCGGCCGGGACGACCACCCTCGGCGGGGGCGACCAGTAGCCCGCGGTCCCGGTGCCCGGGTCCGGGTTGCGGGGCGGCACCCACTGGAGTGTGGCCACCGAGTACCCGTTCGCGTTCGTCTGGTTCACCCACTGCTGCGAGCCGGTGTACTGGTTGTATGTGGCGGGGACGGGCGGATAGTAGGTGCTGCCGGAGTAGTCGAGAACCGCCGGCGAAGCGGGCACGGCCGGGGTGAGGACTGGCCCGCCGGGCGCGGTTACGGCGCCCGCCGTGTTGGAGTACTTGGTCACGTCGGCCATTATGGCATCGTACAACGGGGTCTGCTCCAGGTACGGCAACAGGTGAACCGCCCAACTCCCGTAAACCGCCCGCGTGTTCGCCGACTGGGTCGTGCCACCGTTCGTCGGTGCCACCCCGTTGTACGTCGGGTACGAGCCGAACACGTCGTGGTAGTTGTGTGTCGCCACGCCGATCTGTTTCAAGTTGTTCTGACACTTCGAGCGGGCGGCGGTCTCCCGCACCTTCTGCACAGCGGGCAGCAGCAGGCCGATCAGGATCGAGACGACCGCGATCACCACCAACAGCTCGATGAGTGTGAAACCCCGACCACACCAGACCTGTCGCAGGCGAGACATGTGACCCCCGCGATAGCGATATTGGATGTACGCCGAAACAGAACTGACAGAAATGTTCTTCTCGTATACCCGACGGTACTGACATGGGTCAAGCACCGAGTCCACCGAAACCGGATTCGGGTTCGACCGGGCCGGCCGTGAGTGTAAACTTACACTCTGCACCACAACGCCCCGCCCGACCATCCCGTAGCCACGAGAAGGCCGACGAATGCGGTTCCTCCTTGCCGTTTGCGCCGTCGCGTGCCCGACTGCCTCTTACGCTGTAGATCCGAAGCCCACAGCGGCCCACCTCGAGTTCTTTGAGACGAAGGTGCGGCCGGTCTTCGCCGACCGGTGCTACTCCTGCCACGCTGCGAAAAAGCAGGAGGCCGGGTTAAGACTCGACACCGCCGCCGGCATCTTAAAAGGCGCCGACGACGGCAAGGTGATCGTGCCGGGTGAGCCCGCGAAGAGCAGGCTCATCAGGTCGGTGCGGCGCGAGCACGAACTGCCGATGCCGCCCAAAAACCCCCTCACCGCTGAACAGGTCGCGGCGCTGGTCGAGTGGGTCAAGAACGGGGCCGCGGTGCCCGACGACCGCGTGCCGGCGCCGCCCCTCGACCCCCAGAAGCACTGGGCCTACCAGCCGGTGAAGGAACACAAGGTTCCCGCTGTCGCGAACGCCGGCCCGAACCCGATCGACGCGTTCGTGGTGGCACGGCTCTCCGAGAAGGGGCTCAAGCTCTCGCCGCGGGCCGACCGCCGCGCGCTGATCCGGCGCGTGTACTTCGACCTCATTGGCCTGCCGCCCACCGCGGACGAGGTGGAGGCGTTCGCGACGGACGCGTCGCCCGGGGCGTACGAAAAACTGCTCGAGAAACTCCTCGAGTCGCCCCAGTACGGGGAGCGCTGGGGCCGGTACTGGCTCGACGTCGCGCGGTATGCCGACTCGAAGGGGTACATCCTCACACAGGAGCGCGCGTTCGCTTACTCGTACACCTATCGCGATTACGTGATCCGCAGTTTCAACGAGGACAAGCCCTACGACCAATTCGTGGCAGAGCAGATGGCCGCAGACCTGTTGCCGCTGGGCGATGACAAGCGCCCGCTGGCCGCGATGGGTTTCCTGACGCTCGGCCGGCGGTTCCTCAACAACCAGAACGACATCATTGATGACCGCATAGACGTAGTGACGCGCGGCTTCATGGGCCTGACTGTGGTGTGCGCCAGGTGCCACGATCACAAGTACGACCCGGTGCCGACGAAGGACTACTACTCTCTCTACGGCGTGTTCGCGAGCACCAGCGAGCCGGCGGAACTGCCCCTGATCGAAGAGGTCAAGCGGACGCCGGAACTCGTCGCTTTCGAGTCCGAGGTCGAGAAGCGCGAAGCCGACTACAAGGCCGAGGCCGCGCGGCGTCACACCGCGTCGCTCAAGAAGCTACGAGATCCGTTCGCGGTGGCCGAGTACTTCCGCGCGGTTTTGGACCTTCGCGCGAAAGGTAACGAGGAGGTGCAGAGCGCGTTGCGTCAGCGCGACCTGACGCGCCTCGTCTACGACCGGTGGCGGACGTTCCTGGACGCCGAATGGAAGGCCAAGTCGCCCGTGTACATGCCGCTAATCGCCCTCGCGGCGGTGCCAGAGAAGGACTTCGAAGCGAAGGCGCTTGACTCGCTTCCTCAAGACACGAACCCGCTAGTACTGAAGGCGCTAACGGACGCGAAGCCGAAGAGCCTCAAGACCGCTGTTGAGGTCGTCGCGAACACGGTGGGCGCGACCCCGCCGTCGGGCGAACTGTCGCGGGATCAGGCTCAACTCTTCAAGGCGT
>JBJSXS010000409.1:0-5011 GCA_046086545.1 Gemmata sp. | reverse complement strand
ACCGGGCGCGCGAGCGGGATCCGCTCGGCCAGCGTGCTGGTGCGGTTGTCGTCGGTGAACGCGACCACCTCGAGGAACAGGTCGGCCCCGGGCTTCACCTGTTCCCAGAACTTCGCGCCCAGCGTGAGGGGCGTCGGGCCGTCGGGGGCGTTGTTCGCGTCGCGGTACAGTTCGGCGCCGGTCGCGTCCTTGACCGCGATTTCGAGCTTGCTGGGCTTCGCGGGCCGCCCGCCGCGGTCCACCGCTTCGATGTGCCACGTGTTGGGCGCGCCGGGCTGCACGCGCGCCGGGCCGGTGAGCCGCACGGTGAAGTTCTTCTCTTCGAGGATTTTCCGCGCCGCGGCCATCTCCGCGCCGAACTTCGTGCCGACCTCCTGTTCCGCCGCGGTCGCCGCGTCGAGTTTCTGCCGGGCGGCGTCCTGCGCGATCTTGTGTTCCGCTTGGAGCCGCTCGTACTCGGCCTTCGCCGTGTCGCGGGCCGCGAGTTTCTCCCTCGCATCGCGGGACGCGGCGACCCAGTTGAACAGTTGGTAGCCCGCGGGCACGCTCAGGAGCAGCGCGAGAATCACGCCGACCGCGCGCCAGTTGGTGCCGCGGTGATCCTCGGGTTCGGTCTGCTGTCCGGGTGAGGGGTCGAGGGGATCGGCCATGAGCGCGGCCTCTCGCGGGTGACGGGGAGAAGGTTCGGGCGCGATGCTACCTGATGCATTCGACGGCAAACAGGGGGCGCGGGTTTGGCGGCACACAAAATTGTTGCACTTTCGGCGCCGGCACCTCCGACAGCGTGGCGGCTCTCGCGGGCCCGCGGCCGCCCCGGACGCCGCGCACGCGTTTTCCTACAAACACGTGCGGGTGTGTGTTCGCCGACCGCGAGAGTCGCCCCGCAGACCGCTGAGCTACAATCGGCGCGGGCGCTCGACCGGCTTCCTCAAGAGTGCGGGCGGGCCCGGGCACGTTGCGCGTGCCGCCCCCGACCCAAACGCCCCCCGAACCAGTCAGCGCACGATGAACGAAGACGAGTGGCTGACCGGGACCGACTTCACGGCCCACGCGCGGTACGCCGCCGAGCACCTGTCGCCGCGCCGCCAGCGCCTGCTGGCGGTCGGGTTCTGCCGCGCCGCCGGCTCGCGCCTCGAACACCCGGACCTGACCGCCGCGCTGGACGTCATCGAGCGGTACGCCGACGGCCACGTTCAGGCCTTTGTGGTCGAGCGCGCGCGCCAGGCGTGCCGCGCGGTCGCGTCGGAGTTGTACAACTCGTACAGCGCGGCCATCGACGCCGGGGCCGCGGCCGACGCCGCCCCGCTGCTGGCCGGCTCCGAGCTGGCGTGGGCCGTCTCGTTCGCGGCGAACAGCCCGCTCCCGCTCGAAATGGTCGGCGCGCGGGTGCTGAGCGCGGTGGTTCAGGCCCGAACCGGAGCCGTCGAATTGATCCCCGCCCCGACGGCGGAGTTCAGCGCCGCGACAGCGGCCCAGCACCTCGTCATGCGTGCCGTGGTCTGTGAGGTGGCGGGCAACCCCTTCCGGCTCACCGCGTTCAGCCCCGAGTGGCGCACAGACACGGCGAGGGCGCTCGCGGAGCAGATGTACGAGAGCCGCGACTTCGGCGCGATGCCGATTCTCGCGGACGCACTTCAGGACGCCGGGTGTGACGACGAACAGGCGCTCGCGCACTGCCGCCGGGACGCGGTCGGAGCGCACGTCCGCGGGTGCTGGGTGTGCGACCTGGTGCTGGGCAAGGAGTGACGCTCACTTGAAGTGCGCGATCGGGCCGGGGGCTGCCAGCCGCTTCTCGGCGGCGCGGAACACCCCCCTCGGCCCGGTGCCCCGCGAACCAGAACTGGTAGCCGAGCAGGAGCCCCAGCGCCGGTTGCCCGGATTTGTCCGCACCAGCATTCTTGAGTGCGTCGAGGCGCGCCGGGTAGCGGTCGAGGCGGCGGGGTACAGTTCAGCCGGGCCGGTCGCGGTGAAGGGCCGCGCCGGGTCGTTCGAGTACGGCGAGCCGCAGCCTCGGCGAACCCGCCGCCCGCGAATTTTGCCTGCGCCTGAAGCAACGACGCCCCGGCGTCGGCCGTTTCCGACGCGACCGTGCTTCGGAACCGGCCCGCCGTGCGGCTTGTTCGTTTTCGGTCTGTTTGCCCGCCGCTCACCCCTTGGGGGCTTTGGACTCGGGGTACACGTCGGGCAGCGCGTTACGGCGGAGCTGGTGGGCGGCCGCGTCATTCCGAATCTTCAGCGCCTCCTCCTTCTCCAGCTTTTCCAGCTCGACGCCGAACTTCACGATGTACTTCATGTTCGCGATGGCGAGCGTGTCGTTGGGCAGCAGTGCGGCCCGGCGCACGCGCTGCCCGTTCACGCGGGTGCCGTTGGTGCTGCCGAGGTCGCGGAGCAGTAGCAGGCCGTCCGTCATGACGACGACGCAGTGCAGTTTGGACACGCTCTTGTGATCGAGGCGCACGTCACAGTCCTCGTCCCGCCCAAAGAGCGTCATGTCTTTGAGTAGGTCGATGGACAGGCCGCCGTCGGCGGACACCAGCCGGGCACGCATTGGAGGGACTCGCGTGGGCGTGAAGCACTCTGGCTGCATTCTCGCCCGGAATTGTGGCGGGGACAAGAGACTCTATGCCATCAAAATTGTCGGCACAGTTCCGGCGAACGGCACACCCGGCACAACGATTGCATCTGCCGCATGGAGTGCCCCGAGCCCCGGGCGGGTGCCCACGAACGGATTGCCGAAATGATCAAGCCATACATCCCCTCAACGCCCGGTCCGGACGTGCCGACCCAGCCGCACGCCGTTCCGACCCGCGACGACCCGACCGCCCCGCCCCACGCGGTCCCCGCGCAGCCGGGCGCCGCGCCGGAGAACCCCGCCCTGCCCTACCCCGTTAAGCCGCCGGTCCCGCCGCCCGCCGACGTGGGGCCGAGCGAACCGGGCGCAACTTTGGGGTACCGCTGCAGCCGCTCCCGGGTTAGGATTTGGTGGACCACTCTCCCAGCGGGTTCCCCCTTCTCGGGCTCCCGTGCTGTTCGGCGCGCATCACGAAGGCTAACACCTGCGGCCCGCTCTCCGGGCCGCACCGCCGGGAACTCGATCATGGTCATGCGGAACAAGAACGACGGCAGGGGCCGCCGCTGGTGGGAGAGCCTCCCGCCCCCCATTCGCACCCGGGTCGCGTGCCCGCAGCCCGGCTCGGCCGACGCGTCGCCGGTCCCGGGCCCGCTGTTCACCACGGGCGAGTTGGCCCGGGACCTGTCCGGGCTCGCGCTCTTATTCTTCGTCATCGCCGTCGGTAACATGCTCTTCCTGCTCGTCGCGCTGGCGCTCATCGTCGGCTGACGGCCCCTCCCACCCCCGGAGCCATTTGATGCCTCGTTGCCGCGCCGCGGCGCTCGCGCTGCTCGTACTCGCGCCGGTTCACGCCGATCCGCCGAAGGCCACCCCCGCCGAGCAGAAGCTCTGCCCGGTGATGACCAAGGACGAGATCGACCCGAAGTACTCCAAGTACGAGACGTACAAGGGCGTGAAGATTTACCTGTGCTGCGACACCTGCGTCGCGAAGTTCCGGCGCGACCCGGCCGCGTACCTCGACCCGAAGTACGTCCCCGCCCTCGCCGGCACGGAACTGCCCAGGCGCGGTATCGAGCAGCAGTTCTGCCCCGTGTACCGCGACAAGAAGGTTTCCGAGAAAGACCCGACGACGACCTACAAGGGTGTGAAGGTCTACTTCTACGACGCGACCGCGAAGAACCGGTTCGAGAAAGACCCCGAGCGCTACGCCGACCCCGCGGTCCTGCCGCAGTTGCCGAAGCAGTAGGAAGGCATAAAAGTTTCACCACGCCGGCACACAGGTCACCACAAAGGGCCGCAAAGAAACAGAACAGCACGGTTACAAGGCGAGCGGGCAAGCACTTTGTCTCCTTGTCTGCAACTCTGGCCGGTCGTGTTCTTTGTGACCCTCTGTGCCTGTGTGGTAAAGCTCTTCTGTTTCCTCCGAGGCCCTCCCATGCTCCGACTCACCCCGCTGCTCGCGCTCGCGCCGCTCGTCGGCTTCCTGTCGAGCGCGCCCGCCGCAGAAAAGGACGCCCGCGTGTACGAGATGCGCACCTATTACGCCGCGCCGGGTAAGCTCGACGCGCTGCACACCCGGTTCAAGGACCACACGCTGAGGCTGTTCGAGAAGCACGGCATCAAGAGCCTGGCGTACTTCGTGCCGGTGGACAACAGGGACAACAAGCTGGTGTTCTTCCTTTCGTACCCGAGCAGGGACGCGCGGGAGAAGGCGTGGAAGGCGTTCCTGGACGACGCCGACTGGAAGAAGGCCGCCGCGGACAGCGAGAAGAACGGCAAGATCCTCGACAAGATCGAGCAGCGGTTCCTGACGGCCACGGACTACTCGCCCGAGTTCAAGGTCGCCGACTCGAAGGCGGACCGCGTGTTCGAGCTGCGCACCTACACCGCCACGAAGAACAACCTGGGCAACCTGAACGACCGGTTCAAGAACCACACGGTCAAGCTGTTCGAGAAGCACGGCATGACCAACGTGGTGTACTGGAACCCGCTGAAGGGCGAGAAGGACGACGACAAAATGCTGATCTACCTGCTGGCCCACAAGAGCCCGGAGGCGGCGAAGAAGTCGTTCGACGCGTTCCGCATGGACCCGGACTGGCTCGCCGCACGAAAAGCCAGCGAGGAGAAGGGCGGCGGCAGCCTGACCGAGCCGAAGGGCGGCGTGGTGTCCGAGTTCCTCAAGCCGACCGAGTACTCGCCGCTGAAGTAGTGCGCCCGCGCGAAGCCGCTCGCGGGCTCACGCGCGCGAACCACCGCCCCCGCACGAACAACCGGCGCGGTTCGCGTCCGCCGGGCCGCGGCCGTCAGTTGAGCGGGCGCACGCCGGCGCGCCACCGCTTCACGGCCCCGTCGCGGCTCGCGCTCAGCAGCGCGGTGCCGTCGGCGTTGAATGCCAGGCCGAGGACGCCGGCCGCGTGCCCGGTCAGTGTCAGCCGCTCG
>JBJSXS010000408.1:0-5532 GCA_046086545.1 Gemmata sp. | reverse complement strand
ACCGCCGGCGGCGGCTCCACCGTGCCCACGTTCCTGGCCGAGCCCCGCTGACGCGAACGAAAAGTGCAAAAGGAAAAGTGCAGCACGGCGGGGGCCGGGTTCACAGTCGCGGGAGCGGGCCGCACCCGCGGCCTCTCGAGTTGCGCCGCTCACTGTTAACTCGGCACTGAGGCTTCCATGAAGGCCCCGTCGCTCACGATCGGCATCGAGGAAGAGTACCAGATCATCGACCCGGCGACGGGGGAGTTGCGGTCGTACATCACGCAGATTCTGGACGAGGGGCAGCTCGTCCTGAAGGAGCAGATCAAGGCCGAGCTGCACCAGTCGATGGTCGAGGTGGGCACCGAGATCTGCCGGACGCCGGCCGACGCGCGCAACGAGCTGGTGAAGCTGCGCCGGTGCGTCACGGACCTCGCGACCCGGCACGGGCTGGTGATCGCCGCGGCCGGGACGCACCCGTTCTCGAACTGGGAGCAGCAGGAGATCACGCCGTTCGAGCGGTACCTGGGCGTGCAGAACGACATGCAGGACCTGGCCCGGCAGCTGCTCATCTTCGGCACCCACGTCCACATCGGGATCGAGGACCGCGACTTCCTCATCGACGCGATGAACGTGGCCCGGTACTTCGCGCCGCACGTGCTGTGCCTCTCCACCTCGTCGCCGTTCTGGACCGGGCGGCAGACCGGCCTGAAGAGCTACCGGTCGATCATCTTCCGGCACTTCCCGCGGTCCGGCATCCCGCCGCTGTTCACCGACTGGGTCGAGTACGAGGGGATGGTGGACACGATGGCCCGCACCGGGTGCATCCCGGACGGGTCGAAGATCTGGTACGACGTGCGCCCGAACCACCGGTACCCGACGCTGGAGTTCCGCATCTGCGACGTGTGCACGAAGGTGGACGAGGCGGTGTGCGTCGCGGCCCTGTTCCAGGCCATCATCGCAAAGCTGTGGAAGCTGCGGCGCGACAACATGACGTTCCGCGTGTACCCCACCGAGCTGATCGAAGAGAACAAGTGGCGCGCCGTGCGGTACGGGCTGGACGGAAAGCTGCTCGACCTCGGCAAGGAGAAGGAGGTGCCCGTTCGCGAACTCATCCACGAGCTCATCGACTGGTTCCTGCGGGACGTGATCGACGAACTGGGCACGCGGAAGGAGATCGAGTACGCGTATAAGATTCTGGAGGCCGGCTCCAGCGCCGACCGCCAACTGAAGACGTTCGGCCGGACCGGCAGCACGCGCGCGGTGGTCGATCAGTTGGTGCGGGAAACGCAGGAGGGTCTGAGCTAGCCCCGGGCTCCGCGCTGAAAGGCCCGGGGCACGGGCCGCTTTCGACCTGTAACTCTGGAACCTGGGGGCTGGCACCATGCGCACCTTCGAGCGCGAACGGATCGCGATCCGGTATCCGGACACGTGGACCGTCGAGGAGGCCGAGGACGCCGAGACCGGCGGCTGGACGGTCGCCGTGCAGAGCCCCGAGACCGCCTTCTTTATGATGTCGCTCCAGCCCGAGGCGCGGGACCCGGGCGACCTCGCGGACCAGTCGCTCGACGCGCTGAAAGCCGAGTACGCGGAGCTGGACTCTGAGGAGGTGGTGGAGCCCATCTGCGGGCAGCCCGCGGTCGGCTTCAACGCGGACTTCCTGACGGTGGACACCGCGACCACCTGCCGCGTGCGGTGCCTCGACACGTTCGCCGGGCCGCTCGTGCTGCTGGCGCAGGTGAGCGACTACGACCGGGAGCGCAACGACCCGGTGCTGCTGGCCATCGTGAACTCCCTGAACGTCGAGGTGGACTGATTCGTAGGACCGGGTTCCGCGTGCTTCACCACAACTGACGGGCCCCCGGCCCGCCCGCAACACCATGCCAACCGACCCGTTCAGCGCCAAGCGCGCGGCGATGCGCGACGAGTTTTTCGCCAAGCTGTTCCTGCTCGGCGGGTGGCTCGGGGGCACCGACACCTACAAGCGCACCATGTGGGCAGCGGTGCCGGACATCGCCTTGCAGCGCGCCGCCTACACGCTCACGTTCCGCAAGGGGTTGCCCGAGGCCGGCGCGAACGACCGGCTCGTCATGGCCGGGCACGAGGCCATGCTCGCGCAGTGGTTCCACCGGCCGCTGAAGCGCAGCGACGTCGAGCTCTCGCGCGACTGGTACGCGCACCACTCCGCGACGAAAGCGTTCCCTGCGGAGGTGTGGGCCGCGGTGCTCGCGCAGCCCGGCGACGACCTTCACCTGCCGGTAGACGTGTGGGGCTTCGCGGGCGGGCAGACGTTCCTCGCGGGCGTGCCGTGCCTCACCTTCGAGGGCATGGGCGGGCTGATCTCGTACACGGAGCCGGCCATGTGCCGGTACTTCGCGCCCGTCATTCAGGCCACCAAGGCGCGCCTGATGCGCGAGGCCACGCCGCGCGACGCGGAGTTCGGCCTGCGCTCGGCGCCCGTGGAGGTGTGCAACCTCATCTTACTGCTCGCGCGGTTCGTGGGAGGCGCGGGGCGCGAGGGCGGGGCGCAACTCACCTCGAACGACACGGCGGAGTTCCTGCACCCGGAGCTGTTCGAGTCCATCGGCACCATCGGGCACGAGATGATGTGCGCGGGCCAGGGCCTCGACAAGGCGCTCGGCGCGGCCGAGTTCGAGATGATGGACCGGTTCGTGTCGAAGATGGGCACCGCGTCCCTGCTGTGCGACCTGGTGGACGCCGAAACGGTCGGCCTGGAGAACGCGCTGCGCGTCATCCGCGCGCACCCGGAGACGGAGCGCGTCGGCGTGCGCGTCGATAGCGGGGACATCGCGGGGCAGTGCGTGCTGTACTTCCGGCGCATGAAAGCGCTCGGCATCCCCCCCCGCGTGATCGTGTTCGAAGACGAGGTGACGCCGGACGGGGTGCGCAAGGTGTACGACACGTTCCGCGCGCAAACGGGCACCGAGCCGACGATGCTGTTCCCCGGGGCCGGCGGGTACTGGTGGAAACTGGTCCACCGCGACACCGTGAGTGCGGCGTTCAAGCGCACCGCGACCGCGGACCGGCCGAACGTGAAGTTCTCCAACTCGCCCGGCAAGGAGACGGTCCCCGGCTACGTCCGCGTCTACGCGCGGGGCGACACACTGGTTGTCGCGGACCGCGGCGAACTCATCGACGGCGACCCGCTGTTCGTGAAGCTCGTGGATCAGGGGCGGGTGGTGTACCACGAGGACTTCCGCGCGCAGGCCGCGCGCGCCGAAGCCACCTGGGGGCGCTACGCCAGGTGGGAGCTGTCGCCGCTGCTGGCCGACCACCTGGGCAAATTCCGGGCGATGCGGACGGCGGAAGTGGCGCAGGCGCGGGCGCGGCTCGCGCAGGGGAGCTCATGATCGGGTTCGCGCCGCACCTGTCCGCGCTGGGGCTCGGCCCGGACGGCCGGAGCCGGTCGGCCCGGGCGCTCGGGCTGTAGCGGTGCGGCGGGTTCATCGGCGGACCGCTGGCCCAGCTCGTGGCTCCGGCCGCCCCTCATAAGCGCGCCCGGTGCCGCGCCGGGCCTGGCCGGGATACACTTCCAGTATGAAAACACACGGTTTCCTTCGCGTCGCGGCGGCGTGCCCGGAGTTGCGGGTCGCCGACTGCCCGTTCAACGCGGACCGCACGCTGGCCCTGATGGCCCGGGCCGAAACGCAGGGCGTCAACCTGGTCGTGTTCCCGGAGTGCGGGCTGACCGGGTACACGTGCCACGACCTGTTCCACCTCCAGTCGCTCCAGCGCGCGGCCGAGGAGGCGCTCGCGAAGGTGGTGGAGAAGGGCGCCGCCGTGTACCGCGGGGTCGCGGTCGTCGGGCTCCCGCTGGCCATCGAGGGGCAGCTGTTCAACTGCGCCGCGGTGATCCACGCGGGCAAGGTGCTCGGCATCGTGCCCAAGACGTACCTGCCGAACTACAAGGAGTTCTACGACGCGCGGTACTTCTGCCCGGCCTCCAGCGCGAACTTCTCGGCCGCGTCGTGCGCCGGCCAGAGCGTGCCGTTCGGCACCAACCTGCTGTTCGACTGCCGCACGATGAACGGGTTCACGCTCGGCGTCGAGATCTGCGAAGACCTGTGGATGCCGGTGCCGCCCAGCTCGCTGCAGGCCATCATGGGCGCGACCGTGCTGGCGAACACGTCCGCGAGCAACGAGGTGATCGGCAAGGCCGGGTACCGGCGCCAGCTCGTCAGCTCGCAGTCGGCGCGGTGCGTCGCCGGGTACGTCTACGCGTGCAACGGCGACGGCGAGTCCACCACCGACCTCGTGTTCGGCGGGCACTGTCTGATCGCCGAGAACGGCGTGGTGCTGGCCGAGTCGGAGCGGTTCAAGCACGGCCAACAGCTGCTGGTGACGGACCTCGACCTGGAGCGCCTGCTGCACGACCGCATCCAGACGAACACGTTCCACGACGCCAACCGGGTCGCCGACCTGGGGCCGGGCAAGTACCGCACGCTGTCGTTCGACCTGGAGGCGGCGCCGCGCGACCCGACGCTGCTGCGCGCGGTGGAGGCCGCGCCCTTCGTGCCGTCTGACCCGCACACGCGCGACGACCGCTGCCGCGACATTTTCAAGACGCAGGTGAGCGCGCTCGGGCGCCGGCTCTCGCACGTGGGCACGCCCGCGGTCTCCATCGGCGTCAGCGGCGGGCTCGATTCCACGCTCGCGCTGCTGGTGCTGTGCAAAACCCTGGACGAGCTGTGCGCGTCCCGGGACCGCATCCACGCGCTCACGATGCCCGGGTTCGGTACCAGCGGCGAGACCAAGAAGAACGCGTTCGGCCTGGCCCGCGCGCTGCACGTGCCGCTCCGCGAGGTGGACATCCGCCCGATGTGCTTGGAGCAGATGAGGGCGCTCGGGCACGCGCCGTTCGGGATCGGGCTCGAGCGGGAAACGGTTGACTCGCTGGCCGAGAAGCTCACGCGCCTGGAGGCCAACAACCGCAACGACCTGGTGTTCGAGAACGTGCAGGCGCGGGTGCGCACCGCGCTGCTGATGAACGCCGGGTTCACGATCGGCACCGGCGACCTGTCGGAGCTGGCGCTCGGCTGGTGTACGTACAACGCCGATCACATGAGCAGGTACAACCCGAACGTCTCGATCCCGAAGACGCTGGTGAAGTTCCTGGTGAGGTGGGCGGCCGAAAACGAGTTCGACGGCGACGCGCGGGCGACCCTGCTCGCCATCGTGAACACGGAGATTTCCCCCGAACTGCTGCCCACGAACGCCCGCGGCGAGATCGCGCAGTCCACGGAAGCGACCGTCGGCCCCTACGAGTTGGTGGACTTTTTCCTGTACCACTTCCTCCGGTTCGGCGCCGAGCCGGGCAAAATCCTGTTCCTGGCGCGGCACGCCAAGTTCGAGCGCGAGTACGCCCCGGAGGAGGTGCGCCGCTGGCTCAAGGTGTTCCTGCGCCGGTTCTTCGCGAACCAGTTCAAGCGGAGCTGCCTGCCCGACGGCCCGAAGGTGGGGTCGGTCAGCATCTCCCCGCGCGGCAACTGGCGCATGCCCAGCGACGCCGCCGCGCGGGTGTGGCTCGACGCC
>JBJSXS010000407.1:0-6863 GCA_046086545.1 Gemmata sp. | reverse complement strand
ACGAGGTCGAGCCAGTGCCGGCCCCAGCGCTCCCCGTACTGCGGGCTGGCGAGGAGGCGATCGACGGCCTTGGCGAACGCATCCGGGGAGGCGTCCTTCTCGAAGGCCGCGACCTGCTCCCAGGTCGGCGGCAGCCCGGTCAGGTCGTAGGTCGCCCGGCGCAGGAGCGTCCGCTTGTCGGCGGCGGGCGACAGGGCCAACTTTTTCTCGGTCAGTTTCGCGGCGACGAACGCGTCAATCGGGTTGGCGTAATCTGACTTCGGCACGATCGGGCGCCGGACGGGCTGGAACGACCACCACTTCTTCGCGTCCGCGACGGTGATGCCACCGATGCGGCCCAGGCCGCCGTCGCGCGGGTCGAACGCCCCGTCCTTGACCCACTGAACCAGCGCGGCGACCTCGGCGTCGTTCAGCTTCTCCTTGGGCGGCATCTTCAACTCGCCGGACTGCCGCACGGCCTGAATCAGCGGGCTCTTGTCCGGATCGCCCGGGACGATGACCGCGCCGCTATCGCCACCGCGTTGCCAGCCGGCTTTGGTGTCGAGGCGCAGCCCGCCCTTCTGTTTGTCCGGGCCGTGGCACGAGACGCACTTCTCGACCAGCAGCGGGCGGACGCGCTTCTCGAAATGGTCCTCCGCGGCGCGGCCGGGCGCGCCCAGGCACCCCAGGAGCACGAGCGGCGCGCCCGACCAGCCGAGGCTCACCCTGTTCATGCGAGCAACTCCGTGCCGAATGGGCTCCGGTGACCCGAGTGCGCCGCCTTGGTTCTCTGGTCCCAGCATACGGGCAGTTCGAGGCAGGCCCGCACACAATCTTCCGCAATCGCGCCGCTCGTCAGTCCTTCTGCGGCGCAACACTCGGTCCGTCCGCCACGCGCCTGCCCTCGGGCACGCACACCCGCTCCACCGTGAACCTCCTGCGGCATCTCGCGGCCCGCCGGTCGTACATCCGCCCGCCTGGCCCGGCACCGCCCCGCTACGCCAGAACCTCCGCTAGCGGCCCGGTCTGATCGACGTCGCGCAGGCCCTCCAGCGCCAGGTCGGTCTCGCCGAACGACTTCCGCTTGTCGCCCACGGCGTGCAGCAGGGCGAGGTAGAAGTTCGCGATCGTGCGGTGGCCGGCGGTCTGGTAGTCGGGGAACTGCAGGACGCGGCCCGCGGTCTTGAGTTTGCCACCGAGGTTCCCGAGTACCACCAGCGGCCACTCGGCGCAGAAGCCGTGGTGCTCCTCGCCCGAGTCGCTCATCCACACGATCAGCGTGTTGTCGAGGACGGTGCCGGCACCCTCCTTGATGGCGTCGAGCCGGCGCGCGAGGTCCGCGACGCGCTCGGCGTGGAACTTGCGGATCGGAATACAGTGCTTGTCCCGGTCCGGGTGCCCGGTCATGTGCCCGATCGAGTGCCCGTCAACCGCGACGCCCAGTTCCTTCCACGTGTAATACGCGGCCGGCGACGCGTCGATGGTGACCACGTTCGTCAGCCGCGCCGCCAGCGCCGCGGCCGCGATCGCACACTGCGCTTCGAACCGCTCGGTGATGACCTTGCTGTTGAACTTGTCGACGGCCGGGACGTTGGCTTTGAGTTGGTCCTTGAGGGCCGCGACCTGATCCTGCCGGGTGCGCATCTGCTCGAACGTGTCGAGGTACACGTCGAGCTTCTCGCGGTCCATCGCGGGCAGTTCGTCCTGCACCCGCTTGATGTCCGAGCGGCACCAGTCCAGCAGCTTGTTCCGGGCCTGGAACGCCTTTCCGGCGTTCCCCTGCGCCACGCTGCCGAACAGCGCCTGGAACGCGACCTCCGGCTGGCAGACGATGGGCAGCGGGCGCTTGGGGGCGATGGCCGACACGCTGTTGATGAACACGGTCTCGGGCGACGGGGTGACGCCCAGCCCGACGACCGGGATGGGCCCGGGGCGGGCCGCGGCCAGGGCGCTGTCGAGCGTCTGGGCGAGGGGGCCGCGGCGCCAGTTGAAGCAGCCCAGCGCGCCGTAGTGCTTGCCGTGGTCGCCGCCGCCGGAGACCTTGTGCGAGAGGTTCTGGATGATGCCGAGCCGCTTCTTGAACGGTTCGAGCGGCGAGATGGGGTCGGGCAGTTCCAGGTCGGCCAGCGGCAGGTCGACGAGGCGGGCCGTCTTTTTCTTGTCGATACCCTTGGGCTGAATGTGGTGCGGCCAGAGGCCGTTACCCTGCATGAGGAAGATGACGCGCGGCGGCGGGGCTTCGCCCCGGGCCTCGGCTGCCAGCGCGTTAACGAACGGCTGAAGGACGACCGCGCCGGCCCCGAGCGTTACGCCCTTGAGGGCCGTCCGGCGGTCCAGTTGGTCGGGAGTGAACATCTTGAGACCTCGCGGTTCGGGGTTCATGGGGTCGCGTGCGGTGTCAAACGAGTCCGGGGATCGGCGTGCCCTGTTCGACCCGCCGGAGCAGGTCGGCGCGGATGTTCGGGAAGAGGCGCAACTTCGTCGGGTCGAGGAGCGTTTGCAGGACGGTGGAAGCCAAATCGGCGGGCGTCACAGGGGTAGTAACCGGGCGACCGCCTTGGGCGTCGGACTTGCCGATCACCTGACCCATCCTGAGCCCGCCGCCGGCGAGGAGCAGCGGGGCGAGCGTCGGCCAGTGGTCTCGGCCGCCCTTCGGGTTGATCTTCGGCGTGCGGCCCATTTCCCCGCACACCACCAACAGGATGCGGTCTTCCAGCCCGCGATCCTTTACGTCGTCGAGGAACGCGGACACGGCCCGATCGAGCGCCGGTCCGAACCCGTCCAGACCGGCTTTCTGCGGCGGGTTCAGCCCGTCGCCGCCGTGGAAGTCCCACCCGCAGTTCTCGACCATCACCAGCCCGGCCCCGGCCTCGCACAGCCGCCGGGCCAGCAGCATCTGCCGCCCGAGCATCGACGACCGCCGGGGAAAGTCCGGCAGCTTCAGGAAGTTCGGGCAGGTGAGGGTGACGTCGCTGGTGTCGTACCGCGCGACCGTCTTGGGGTCCTCGCGGTCGAGCCGGAACGCCTCCGCGACGCTCCCCTTGAGGACCGTGTAGGCCTGATCGCAGTACGCGTCGTAGGCGGCGAGCGCCGGGTCGGACCCCAGCTCGCGGGCCGCCGCGTCGAACTTCCGCAACAGCGCGCGGCGGTCGTCCCACCGGTCCGCCGGCAGCCGCAGTTCCATGTTGTTGAGCAGGGGCGAGAACGTCACATCGCCGTCCGGCTTCCGCTGCGGGCCGGTCGGCTTCGGCACCGGAAGGATGACGCCGGCCGGGTTGAACGCGGAATACGCCTCGGGCAGGTCGCCCGCCGTGTTCCCGCGCAGGAAGTGCTCCTGCAGGAACTCCTTGTTGTTGCCGCTGTCCAAGACGATGTAACTGGGAACGCCCGACTTGGGGTGGTTCGTCCCGCGCAGGAAGGAGTACACCGATCCGACGCTCGGCGGCGACAGCTTCGCCTCGCTCCCGGTGAGCATCGTCCGGACCCAATTGTCTTGGTGGTCCTTGCACGGGGTCTGGAACGAATGAACGAGGGCCAAGCGGTTGGCCCGCTCGGCGAGTTTGGGAAAGTGGCTGCCGAACGTCACACCCGGCAGCGCCGTCTTCACCACGCCGAACATGGTGCGCACGGTGTCCGGCGCGTCCGGCTTCGGGTCCCACGTCTCGGCCTGTGGCGGACCGCCGCCGAGCCACAGCCACACGACCGACTTCTCCCGCACCCACGGCTTGTCGGCGGCCGTGTCCCCGCGCAGCACGCCCGGCAGACCGAGCGCGCCGAGCCCCGCCGCGCCGAGGCGCAGAAAGGCCCGCCGAGAACTGCTTTCGGTGCGGACGGTGAACATCTCAACCCCCAACTAGTTCTTGATCTCTGCGGGCGCGCTCCGATACAAGAACGACTCCGAGGACAGCAGAGACACGAGCAGCGCCTTGAAACTGCCGCCGCTGTCGAGGTAGGCGCGCTCCGCCTCTTGCAGCGAGGCCGCGTCGCCGGGCGTCTCGTTGCGGCCGAGGAAGAAGCGGAAGGCGTGCCGGATGAAGACCTGCCGCACCCGGTCCGATCCCGCCAGTCGGCGGAGCATCTCGGGGGCGTCCCTGACGGGGCCGTCGAGTTTCGGGTCGCCGCTGAACGCGATGAACCCGGTCGTGTCGAGCGGTGCGTCGCGGTAGATCTTCGCCTTCTTGTCCTTGCTCCGGGCCACCGCGTCGAGGTCGAGCACCTCCTCCGCGCGGCGCGGGAAGCCGTAGTGGGTCGCGTCCTCGAACGGCAGCCCGAGTTCGTCCATGCGGTAGTGGCACTTCCAGCACTGGGCCTCGCGCGTCACCATCTGGCGCTGTCGCAGGGTGCGGTGCGGGTCGTCCGGGATCATCGCGGCGGCGTTGATGGGCAGGTCCGGCACGCGCCCGCCCAGGAGGTGTTCGCGCACCCACCGGCCGCGGCGGACGATGTCGTTGTGGAAGTTCGTGGACCACGCCACCTGCCAGCTCGGCTGCATCAGGATGCCGACGCGGTCGGGGTGCTTGGGGCCTTGGTTCTCAAGCGAGTACGGCGGCAGGTGACGAAAGATCAAGCCGTCCTTCCCCGGCGTGAACAGCTCGTGGCTGCGGTAGGTAGTCGTCGTCGTGAGCAACACTTTCAGCACGTCCTTGTCGTGGGCCAAGATGTTGAGGACCGCGAAGTCGGTGTCGGCGACGTAGCCCTGCGGGCTGTACCCGATGCCGCGGCGCTGGAGGTGGTCGGGCAGCGGGTCCTTGAACACCTCGGGGGCGCGGTAGTAGTCGAAGTACTCGCGGAAGAACCACAGCACCTGGGACTTGTCGATTTTCGGGTCATCGAGGATGCGGCGTACGCTCTCGGCCACCTCTTCGCGGGTGGTCAGCTTGCCCTGCGCTGCGGCCGTGAGCAGGCCGGGGTCCCGTTTGCTCGAAAGAGCAAGACTCAGCGCGAAGGCGGTCTCGCGGGGCGACAACATGCGCACGCCCGGCCGCACCTCGGCCCCCATACCGACTTCAAAGCGGAGTATGGCCTCGGGCGTCAGCATCGGGGCCATGAGGATCGTCCTCCCGGCAATGGCATAGTCTCCGTCCTTGGCGATGTCTTCGTAGAGGGCCAGGACGCTGGCGAGTTCCTTCTCGCTCGGTTGCCGGGCAATGGCCGTCTGGTACTGCTGCCGGACGGCCTTCTCCAACTCCTCCCTGGTGGCCCGGACCTGGGGGTGCATGAGCGGTGCGAACGTCCCGTTGCCCTGGCGCACCCGAACCCCCTTCTTGAGCGACTCGCGCTCGGCGTCGGTCGCGGTCTTGATGCGAGCCTCGCTCGGCCACAGGTTCTCCTTCGCCGCGGCCGGGTTGTCGTTGACGTTCACAAGTGCGTGCGCGCGGACCTGGGCGGCGACCAGTTGCTCGGCGTTCGACAGGAGCAACCCGGTGGCCCCCTCGTCGGGCGCGTACAGGGAGGCGAAGTCCCGGAAGCCCGCGTCCTGGATCACGCCGAACGGCTGTTGCAGGCCGTGCGCGTTGAACTCCCCGAGCCACTTGGTGTAGGCCGACGGCGAGAGCCGCCAGAGCCGGGGCGGGGGCGGCACGCTCGGCCCGCGCGGCCCGCCGAAGAGGATCGCGTTCGGCAGCCGGTTCCCGTCGATGGGCTTCTCTTTCACTGCGTAGTACGCGGGCTTACCCGGCAGCGGAGTATCGAGTTTCGCCTCGACCCACTTCGCCACCCCGGCCGCATCGGCGGGGTCGGGGCGCTCCTTCTTCGACGGCGGCGGCATGTCGCCGGCGCGGAGCCGCTCCAGGACCGACGCGTAGGCCACGCGCCCGGCCACGTCGTCCTTCGCCAGCGCGTCGAGCGCGAAGTCGCCCGACTTGGTGCCGGCGTCGTGGCAGCTCGCGCAGTGGGTGTCGAGGAAGGTGCGGACGGACTTCTCGTTGGTCTTCGCGGGCGTGTGGACGACCGCGGTCCGGAATTTCTCGGGCAGGCCGACGCGCGCGTTCGCCTTCAGCGCCTTGAGCGCCTCGGGGGCGAGCGCCGTTAGACCGTTGAGCGAGACCACGCCCCGGTGTTGCGCCAGAGCCTTCGCCGCCGGGTCGGTCAGAGTCGTGAGGCCGTCGAGGATCAGCCAGTCGCCCGGGTGCTTTGCAAGGGCACCGGCCGCGCCGTCGGACAGGGTCGCCAGCCCGTTGAGGGACAACCGGCCATCGTGCCGGGTCAGAGCCGCGGCGGCCGTGTCCGAGAGGTTGTTCAGCCCGTTCAGCGAGAGCGTACCGCCCCGGTGTTCGGCGAGCGCGGCCGCGGACTCGTCGGACAGTTCGGCGAGGCCGTCCAGCGCGAGGTCGCCCTGGCGCCGGGCGAGTGCCCGGGCAGTTTCGACGGGCAGAGCCTTCACGGCGGGGAGTTTGCCGTCCCAGTTCCGCGACGAGGCCAGGGCCGCTGCGGCCTTTTCGGAGAGCGTCGTCAGGGCCGGCAATTGACCGCTCCACTTCGGCCACCCAGCCAGGATCACGGCCCCGTCGTCGGACAGCTTCGTGAGCCCCCTGAGGAAGACAACTGGCCGGGCGAACCCTGGAGCCTTGTGTTCGGCGAGCGCCTTGAGCGTTTCGTCGGGGATGGTGGCGAGGCCGTTGAGGTACAGGTCGCCCTCGCGCTGACAGACCGCCTTCGCGGCGACCGGGGTCAGCGTGGTCAGGCCGTTGAGGTACAGGTTGCCGCGGCTGTCCTTGCCGCCGATCGCGAGGGCGACGTCGTCGGGCAGCGCGGTGAGGCCATCGAGAACGAGCGTGCGATGGAACTGCCCCGGCACCGGTCCGGCAATCGCTTTGGCCGACTCGACCGTGAGCGACGTCAGCCGCGGCAGGTTGCCGCCCAGTTTTCCGCCCAGTGCCTTCGCG